>JAQVSV010000011.1 GCA_028700325.1 Elusimicrobiaceae bacterium
GTCGGCCACCTATCAGGCGGGGCTGGCCGACACGCCGCAGGATTGCCCGATGGATCTGCAAATGGCCGCATGGCAATGGATCGCCGACGTGCTCAACCGCCCGGGCGGAGCCGAAAGCGCGGAACGGCTGGGCGATTATTCGGTCAGCTACTTCCGCGACAGCGGCAATATACCAGCCGCCGCCAGAAGCATTTTCGACCGTTACAGAAATTTCGCCGTATAACCGGAGGCCGCATGAACACGCCGCTTTTATCAGACACCTGCTCCATTGAAACACTGCTGCCGAGCTATTCCGCGGAAACGGGCGAAAGCGCGGGCCAGTGGTCAACGCTGGCTGAAAACGTGCCGTGCCGGCTGCGCCAGCTGTCGGCGGACGAAACGCTGCGCGGCCGCGCGGTTTTCAAACGCGCGTCATATGCGCTTTACATACCTTCCACCGAGCTTGATCCCGCGCTAACCCGCGTAAAATACTCCGGCCGGGTGTTCCGGGTTGACGGCGCGCGCGATATGGGAGGCCGAAAACGCCTCACCGCGCTTTACCTGGAAGAATACCGATGAAATTCACGTTCTCATTTTCCGGCGGCACGGAAAAACTTGAAGAACTGCGGCGCGCGCTCGCCGACGGGCTGGAAAACGCCGTAACGCTTGCCGGCGAGGAAATGAGCGATGAGGTGCGGAAATCGCTTGCGGTGTCAGCGCGGTCCGCCGACGGCAGGCCGCTGGCTTCCGCGCCCGGCGAGCCGCCGCACCGCCGAACCGGAAGGCTGCAGGACAGCGTCGCCTGCGAGATATCCGCCGACGGAGAAAACGGGTTCGTGGCAGCCGTTGGCGACCTTTACGGCGACGCGCCTTACGCAAAAGCGCTGGAATACGGCACGGAAACCGTGCGTCCGAGGCCGTTCCTGCTGCCAGCGCTTTTAACCGGAGCGCGCAAACTGGCGCAGCGCGTAAAAGAACTCGCCCAGGGAGGAAACACATGATTCTTAAAGAACTGTTCGGGAAACTGGCGGCAGACTCCGCGCTGGCGGCACTGCTCGGCGCTACGCCCGGCGACCCCAGAATATATCCGGGCATGGCGCGCCCGGGATGCGCGGCTCCGTTTATCGTGTACCGCTCGCTGTGCCCCGGCGCGCAGGCGGACGAAATTTCGCGCGCCGAAACCGTCGTTTTCGAAATATTTTCGGAACGGTTTTCAAACTGCCTGGATATTTCCCGGCGCATGGCCGCGCTGCTGACCACCGCCGACGAAACCAGCCTTTCGGGCGCAGGCGGGCCGCGCATTTACCGCGGAGCGCTGGCAGGCGGCAGCGATTTTTCAGACGAGCGCAACCGCCACGTCCGCGCGCTCACTTTTCATTTCAGCTTCATTGACAGCACCCTATAAAAGGAGGAAGCACCAATGGGAACTTCAACCAACATAGTTGTGGGAGTACAGGCGTCAAGCACCCTGAAAATAGGCGATTACGGCGCTCTTGAAACCGCCGCGCGCGACGCGGGTTTCATCAAAGGCGGCATCTCGATCGAACACGACCTGACCTCGACCGAAATCAAGGTGGACCAGGCGCTCGGCCCGGTGGATCGCGTGCCGACCGCCGAAAGCATGAAAATCAAGCTCTCGCTCGCGGAAGCGACGCTTGAAAATATGGCGGCGGCTTACGGCTATCCGACCGACGCCGTGGCGAGCGGCACTTTCGCGTTCGGCGATCTCGCCGGACAGACCCACAAAACCCTGTTCATCAATGTAAACGGGCCCGCCGGCTCGACCCGCAAATACACTTTCTGGAAGGTGCTGCCGACCGGAAAAACCACGCAATCGTACAAACGCGACGGAGAAACGCTCGTGGACGTGGAATTCGCCGTCCTGTGCGACACGACCAAAACCGCCGCCTGCCGTTTCGGTCAGGTGACCGACACCGCAGCAGCCTGACAAACAAGGAGCGAAACCGCATGGATACTATTGATATTCTGATGCCTAAAACGGAAAAAATATGCGTGCTTGGCAAAACCCGCACGCTCAGGCCGCTTACCCTGCGCCAGACGGTGGAGCTGGGCCGGCTGTTAAGCGATCTGCACGAAGAACTGAAAGCCCACTTCACCGGAAATACGCCGGATGCGCTGCTGATCATCAAGATAATAGAAGCGGCGGGCGGCAGGCGGGCCGGTGAAATACTGGGCATTTTGCTCGGAGCGGAACTGTCGGACGAAGAAATCGGACAGGCCGGGCAGATTCCCGTGCTGGAGCTTTCGGAACTGGCCGCGGCGCTGGGCCGGGTCAACGATTTTCGCCGGATCAGCGAAAATTTCAGAACGGCGCTGGGAACAACCCGGAAGTAGAGGACGCGCTTTCCGGCGCCGTCGCAAAAATAGCGTCCACGTTTTCCGTTGCGCCGGACTACGTGCTCGACAAAAGCCCCGACTGGATTTTATGGGCCTATAAAAACGCCGCGCGCGCTGACAAAGACAGGCTTGATATGCTGGCCGCGGCTTTATGCGCGCCGGGGCTGTCAACCGCACCCGCCACGCCGTCGGCGCTGGCTCAAGCGGGACTGGGAGGTTTAAATGAGTGAAGCAAGCGCGGGACGATTCGTAGTCGAACTGGCCTCGGTATTCGATCCGGCGGGCCTTGAGGAAGCATTGGGGTATCTGGACAAAACCAAAGCGAAATTCCTGGAAACCGGAGCCGGACTGGGCACCAGCATAACCGCAAGCCTGCTCGGCAGCGGACTTAAGGACGCGCTGGCCGATCTGGCCAACCCCAACATGGTGAACCTGTTCGACGGAGCGCCGCTCTCCGCCTACGGCGTGCGCCAGCGCGCGCAGGCAAACCGCAAAAACGAGCAGTTCGATCTTATTGACGAGGAGGATCTGCGCCGCGAGGAGTTCTTCCTCTCCTACGCGGGGCGGCTCTACACCAGTTTTTTCGGCGAACAGAAAACCCTTCAGGCCGACTGGGACCGCAGCCTGGACGAAAGCTACCGCATCCGCGACACCAACAACCGCAGAATGCTTACCGCCATGCAGCGGGACTGGCTCAATTATTCGATGACGGTCAAAGGCGGCTGGCTTGAAGCGATGGCCACTATGGAGGCCAAGGGCTCCAACTGGACTCAACGCTGGCTTTCCATGATCAGCAACGCCGAAGGACGCGCCGCGCAGGTGATAGAGGATTTCTGCACGAAAAGCTCCGCCAGCTTCCTTAAAGTGGAAAAACTGGTCGTGGGAATTTTCAACAGCATACTGCAGGCCTTTCTCGATATGATGGCGCAGATCGCCGCCAAAACCGCCATACTGGGCATCTTCAAGGTTCTGGGGCTGTTCTCTGGCGACGTGCTCGACACCGCGCTTGGCAAGGTGCTGGGCACCCGCAAGACCGGCGGCCCGATCGGGCAGACGGGCCAATACCTGCTGCACGCCGGAGAATATGTCCTGCCGGCGGAGGTGGTGAGCGCGATAAAGGCGGAGCGCGCGCCGGCGCCGGCGGCGGGAACGACGGCCGCGCTCCAGGGCGGCCAGTCCGCCACGGTATTTAACGTGGCGCCCACCATCAATATCGGCGCGAATGTTTCGCAACCCGACGCGCGGCGCATCTCGCAGGAAATTACGGAAGCCGTCCGCAAAGGCGTTTCCTGGGCGGTGGACCAGGCGCGCGTAACGTACAAGGCCGGAAAAGCCAGAAGCGCCGAAACCGCGCTCTGACCGGCTGCCCGGAAAGGGGGAAACTCTCCTTTCCGGGCATATACAAAACTACGGAGGTATCACTATGGCCATGCCAGCGCCGGTAAAGATTTTTGGCGAAAATTTCCTGCACCCCGCCTGCACCGTGACAGCGAGCACGGGAGCGGAAGCGGACTGCCTGTGCGACGGCAATCCGCGGACGGTGTGGCGGTCGTCGGGCTCGAACGACACCGTCGCCGAGACAATCACCGCCGGATTCGCCACGCAGGCCGGCACGGAGTGCTCGGTAATGTTTGACCGGATCATCCTGCAAAACACAAACGCCGCCCGGATTTCCGCCGTTTACATCACGCCGGACAACACCTGCGTGGCCATACCCGAAGCGGCGCTGGACGGCATAATTGCCGACAGCGTAATTATCGAACTGCCGCAGCCGGTTACCGCCAAAAGCGTGACGCTCACACTGCACGCCACTCAGACCGCCGACGACGAAAAATATCTGGGCGGCCTGAAATTCTGCAAAAGCATCATGTCGCTTTCCAACACGCTGACCGCTTTCAGCCGTTCGGACTATGTAAAACAGGGCGACTATTATCTCGCCAGCGGCTCGCTGGTGCACTGGCGCGAATACCGCAAGGCGGGCGGCACGCTGTGCGTGGAAAACCTTACCCTCGCCGACCGCAACACGCTCAATCAGGCCATAAACGCGCAGGAGTTCCTGACAGTTTCGTTTCTGGACGACGTTTCGCCCGGCGAAGTGTACGAATTTTTCGTCAGTTCCGCGCCCAGCGAGGAATTCGACCGCACGACCATGCGCTACACCTGCGAATTCCAGGTCAAGGAACGCTGATATGCTAACCCTAAGCGCACAGGCCAAAACCGCGCTGCTGGCGCGGACGCCCCAGTATGTAAAACGGGTTTATATTCGCAGGCGCCGCTGGGAAAACGGAGCCTACGGCCTTATGGACCCGCTCGAAATCACCGACCGGCTCGTAGAATGCGGCACCCTGAAGTGGAAGCTCGACACCGAAACCTACGGCGTATGGACGCTGGACAACTGCGCGGTCGTGTTCTCCAATATGGCCAACGAATGGAAAGAGGGCAATCCCGCCGGGCTGTTCCCGGACGGAACGATTCTGTACGCAAGCGCCATAGAAATCCGCTCCGGCATCAAACTGCCCGACGGCGGCGAAGAAATGTTTTGCGTGTTCCGCGGACAGGTGAAGCAAAATCCCGTTTATAACGGGGAAGAAAAAACCGTTTCGCTTACGGTTTACGGCTCTCTGGCTGAACTGAAAGACTTTTCAGCGGAAGACGTTTCCAACAGCGTGGATAACGAACTTATGGGGTCGGATTCCGGCTCGGAATTTTCAACCGCCAACCCTGCGGCAGGAGTTATAACGGCGGTGAAAAAAGGCATCGCCGCAACCGGGCCGGAGCAGGCGGAAACGCTCCTGCCCTCCACCGACTACACCACAGGCGGTCTCAATGAGTATGCGGCAGGCGCGACAGTTACGCTCAAACAGGCGCTCCTGCCCGGACAGGCGCTCTGGATTTCCTACAAATACTGGCATACCGATAAAACAATCGAATGGATCGTGGCGCGGCTTTGCGAAACAGCGGCAATAACCGACACGCTCATCACGCCCGTGGTGTTTGACTGCGATGTGAAAAACACCTTCAGCCAAACCACGGCGGAGGAGTTCGACGAAGGCTCGGACTGCCAGACCGACCACTCCGGCGGCGACGTCACCATGTCCGCCTCGTTCGTGCCCAACGTAACCGGCGCCTGGACCGCAACCGAAACGCCCGGCAACATAGGCGGCTGGAACAATTCTTCCCCCGAAGTCGCGCTGACGGCATTCGGACAGGCCAGCGATCAATGGGCCTGCGCCCGGCAGTCCCAGCCGTTGGCTTACGGCACCTGGCAGGCCGCCGTAAACCTGACAGTCAACAACTTCGGCAACGTGCATTATTATTACCACTTCATAGCGTCCGGCGCAAGCCGCGCGGCAAGCAGCGGCTACTGCCTCAAATGGGCGCTGGCCGAACCCGGCCGGCACAGCTGCACGCTGTATCGCGCCGACTCCGGCGGGCTGACCGCGCTGTGGAGCGGCGTCATCGCCGTAAACCTCAGCGCGGCCTATGCGACGGTGCGCGTCGCAAGAAGCCTGTCAGGTGCATTCATGCTCTGGGTTTACGATCCGTGCGGCGGTTGGCAGACGATCGGACAGATCGCCTCCGACACAACCCACACCGGTTCCGAAAGCCAGTTTGTCGCGTTCAATTACTGGCTATCGGAAGACGCGACCTGCTACATGTCCGTTTCCGGGATTTCCGCAAGCGACCAGACGGCTACCGGCTGCGGTTCTTATCACGTCCGGGCCTATTACACAAGCCCGGTGATAGACGGGACAGATTCCGTTTCCTCCTGGCGGGTAACCGCTTCGGAGTCAAAACCTGACGGCACGGCCACGCTGCTGGAGTATCAGTCAAGCACGGACGACGCCGAGTGGAGCGGCTGGACAGCCGTGCCTTCCACCGGAACGCTTCCCACCACCGACCAGTATCTGCGCCTGCGCTGGAACGCCTATTCCGACAGCACGCAGACGCTGGCGCCAACGCTCGCCCAGTGGAGCGTCTATTACTACACCAGCCGCATAACCATCCCGGTGGTCAACATGACAAATCTCAACTGCTACGAAGCGGTCTGCAGCCTGGCGGAAATGTGCGCTTATGAAACCGGGTTCGATTCGTCGGGCAGGTTTGTGTTCCGGCCAAGGACATCGGCGCTGCCGGCCTGCGAAACGCTGGACGAGAACCGTGTTATTGAAACCATAACCGTCAATGAGGGGATAGACCGGGTTTACAACTCCGTCACCGTGAATTTCGGCGATTATTCCTGCGTGGCGGACTGCGCGTCGCAGGACTGCGCGCGGCCACACTCGCAGGATAAATACGGCACGCGCAAACTGTCCGTTTCATCCGGCAACTTCCTGCCAGACAGCAACACAAACCTCGCCTACGCCGCCGCGCCCACGATATTTAATTTCACCGCCGAAAAACGCCGCCAGGCGACACTCAGGACGGCGTTCATGCCGTGGCTGGAACTGGGCGACAAAATAAGCGTCAGCCTGCCGGAAAACACCGCGCTGGAAAACTGGGTGTGGGGCAACGCGCCGTTTCCGTTCGGCTACAGCCGGCAGGAGTATTATTCGCAGGCTGACGCGCGGGCGCGCTATCTGCTTTACGGGTTCACCGCCCGAATCGCCGGCATGGAATTCGATCTCGAAAATTATTTCATGACGCTTAATTTAACGGAAGCATAAGGAGAATATATGACGCAACCCGACGCCATTGAAAACGGCGATATGCCCGACGCCAACAGGCTCATGCAATGGTTTTACTGGTTCGCCGAGGGCAAAGGCATCAAGGCGGCCGCTTACGCCGAACTTAAAACCGCCGCGGCTGAAAATCCTGCCGAGCCGTTCGACTGCTGGGCAACCGACACAAAACAGCGCCTGTTCTACACCGGCGATTCCGCCGACGGAGACGGCGGCTTCATCACCCTGGGCTAGGAGCCAATATGAAAAACTTTCTTTCGAAACTCGCAGTACTTCTGCTCTGCGGCACGGCCTGCGCCGGACCGTTTTACGGCGTAACGCATTCCACGGCAACCGGCAAAACGACGGAAACAATAGCCGGAACGGTAAAAATCGCCGCGTCCAGCGCGACCGCCGACACGCCCACCATCACACTCAATGGCGACGGCATGAGCGTGTTCAGAAATTCCGTGTCGTTCGATCCGGACGGGCCCGGCCTGTATATTGACTCCACGACACACTATGTGGGCATCGGAACCGAAAACCCCATTTATAAACTGCATCTTAACGGCAGCGGGATTGTTTCCGACGTCTGGTTCGTGAACACGCTGGCCTTGAACTGGACTAACATTACAGGAGGGCAATATCAAACCCCGGATACCATCGTTACCAACACCGCACGCGACATAATACTCAGATCGCCACGCCATGTGCTGCTCCAGAAATCCGGCACGACGGTTTTGCTCAGCTCCGCCGCCGGAGTGAACATAACGGGGAATATGGCCGTATCGTCAAGGCTGAACGCGGCGGCCGCTGTAGTCGCGGGAACGGCGGAGGTGGGAGGCGCGCTTACGGTGTCTGGCACATTTACGGCATCAAGCGATACCGTAATCGCCGGCAACCTGTCAGCGCCGGCCGCCACGGTCTCCACTCTGACGGCAACGGCGGGTGTCTACACGGCGGGAGAACTTAGTGCCGCCGCCGTTAAAACCCCTTTGCTCGCAGTGGCGACAGTTACCGCCGCGAACGGATACGGCGGGATCTATGTGTCGTCACCGATCGGGGTGCTGACCAACCCATCCCCGGATTACGGCATAAAAACAATCAAACGCGGCTGGTTTAATAATTTGCTGATAGGTTACCCGACGGGGACAGCAATGCAGGGATCAGCCGGTCAAGGGTACCTGGATTTTGGAAACTCAATTACCGATCCGGCCTGTTTTTCATCCGGCTCGGGTTCCCAGGCAAAAAACACGGCGACCGCCATGCTGTTTACGGCCTCCGCGACACTGACAAACGATCTCATGCGCTGGGGCGCGGGCAGTAAAACGGATTACAGCGTATTCATGACCGCAAAGTACAACGGCGACATGACGCTGTCGAACGGTCTTGCCGTAGACACCGCCAGCAACACACTGGTGGTGGACAACATCAATCACAGGGTGGGAGTGCTGACCGCGTCGCCCGCTGCCGCACTGGAAGTTAACGGCGACATCCGCGCCGCGCAGTTCCGCAGCGGCGCCGCCGGCAGCTATCTGTCCGGCCCGGATGTGTTCGCCGCCGCCTCCGGCGGAGTGCCGGTAAGGATGCGGGCGGGAGGAGCGTACGGCATTGTGCAGTCGTATCTGGCGGGTTACGGTCTGGCTCTGGGCCATTATAATAACATTGCGGCAATGTTCATCGCCAGCACGTCGCTGGTGGGAATAAACACAACGGCGCCCTCCGAGCGGCTGGAAGTCGGCGGCACAATCTATTCCAACTCGGGCGGCTTCAAGTTCCCCGACGGCTCAGTCCAGACCACAGCCGCCGGATCCGGTTCAGGCGATTCCATAAAATCCGCCACCGAAACTTTCTCCGGCGCAAAAACGTTCGCCGGTTCCGCCGCGTTCACGCCCGGAAAAATCTTCGTCAGCACCTACGGCGCGTTCATCCCGTATTACGTTATACCGCCGACCACATGGGAAGCGGCTTCCACCCAGACATGGACGGTGAATCTTACGACGGGGGTATATGAACTGTCTATCGCAGGAACGGCCACGGCCCAAATGGAATACCGGTGGAACTCCGACTCCACATCCGGCGGCTACTGGGGCGGCTATCTCATTTCCGCGCACACGGGCGGAACTTCGACCTGGGGATACCTCAGCAGCAACTCCGGTTATCTGGCGCCCGCCGACACAAACGGTATGGCGTTCACGCACCGGATAAACATAGGCGGCCCGGCGAACGCAACGCTGATTTCTTATGACGGAACCGTCAATGTCAATACCAATCACTACACCGGCGGCACCCAGTGGACCGGCGGCGGCTACCCTGCGACGCTGACCGTGTTCACGGCGGGCACGTTTAGCGGCCGCATCGCCATGCGCAAGGTGAGCGAATAATGGACAATATCGCCTGCAGAATTATTGAAATCCGGGCCGATCTTGACGCGCTCAGAACCCGCGCCGAAGAATTCAACCGCGATCTTAACGGCAACGGCAAACCCGGCCTGAAAACCGAACTGGCGGATCTGAAAACTTCGATAGCCGTGATTGACACCAAAATCGCGCTGTATTCCGCGATCGGATCGCTCGTCGGAAGCGGGCTGATGGCGGCAATCCTGAAAAAATTCGGAGGCTGAATGACAGAAGACTTTCTGCTGAGTCCGCACTTTTCCTTTTCGGAACTGGCCGCCTCCGCCGGACAACCCCGGCTGGCCGCCAAAAACCGGCTCGAGGCGGCGGCTTTCGCCGACCGCCTCAGGGAAGTCTGTGAAAAACTGCTGGAACCGGTGCGGGAAAGATTCGGTCCGGTCGCGGTAACTTCCGGATACCGGTGCCTCGCGCTCAACACGGCTGTGGCGGGCGCGAAAAACAGCCAGCACACGCGCGGCGAAGCGGCCGATTTCACCGTGCCCGGCGTGCTGCCCGATGAAGTGTTTGACTGGGCGCGCGCCAGCCTGCCATGCTTCGGGCAGCTGATCCGCGAGCCGGGCTGGATACACATTTCACTGGGCCAGCCGTACCGCCCCGCGCACAAATGCCGCGAGGCTTTGATCTTCGACGGAAAAAACTACAGGACAATATCATGAAAATTAAACTACTGACGCTGTTTGCGCTGCTGCTCGCCGCTCCGGCGCACGCGGCAGACGCTGTCGCCGCCGCTGACGCGGATCAAACGGCGTACTCGACAGCCGCTACGATCGGCCCGGCAGGCATTGACCTGTCGAGCGTTTTCTCGAAACTGCGCGGCGGCACGCTTTATACCTTCGTGCCGGAAGGCATGACAATGGGTACGCTGTACGCGCCGGCCGTATCGCTGCGCGACTCGGCGGGACTTGAACTGCTCAATATCAACGCCGGCGCGGCCATAAACACCGAGGACGGCAAAGGCAGTCCGCTGTTATCGCTGGGCTTGCGCGCCGACGGCCTGCTCAAGAAATGCACCGCAGGCGAATGGGCGAAAGCGCATGTCACCACCGCCACACTGCCGCCGATTGAGCTGGCGGCTGCGGGTATGTGGTACGCGCCGCGGCATATCTGGACGTTCGGGGTAAATCTAGCAGTCCGGTTCTCGGAATAAAAAAGGGGGGATTATGGAAACTCTGAAAACATGGCTTGCGGGCGGCGTGCTGACTGGCGCTATGGCGCTGCTCGCGCCGGGCGCAAGACGCGCGGCCGGGGCAACTTTCGGCGCACTTTTAAAGCGGATTTACGCTTGGATTTTCGTCACCATGCCGGCAAAGCTTGACTGCAGCCGGCTGCCGCAGGACCGGCAGGAAAAGGCACGCGCGGAGGTGAAAACCATTATCGCCGCAATGGTCAGGCTGGAGGAAATCCTGCTGCCGGACGAAGGGCTGGGCGCCCGGAAAAAAATGCGCGTCACACTCGGGCTGGTTTCGCTGGGGCTGCCCGGCGCGCTCGCCGCGCTCGTCAGCGACATGGTGGACGATGCGGTAAAAGAGCTGAACGCGCAGGCGGCCTCCGCGCTGACAACTTATGACGCGCCTCAGGCCTGAGCCGGCGGGTCCGACCGGATTGCGGCTCCGGCCCGTTATGCCGTTCGCTTCCGCCAAGTCAGGACGGGGCGAGGACTGAATGAAAATCCGCCCGGCATAATGCCGGGCGGATCGCCGGACGGATACGCACGGAACCGCTCAGAGAAACGGTGTGTCGCGCCAGACAGAGGGCCCGTCATACTCAGCCGAACGGAAATCTTCGCCTCCGTCGTCCGGAGTGGAAAGAAACGTGTCGGGCCCTGAACCCGGCTGCGCTTTCAAGGGCGGGCGTGAAGAGCGTTCCTCAAAAAAATCAGCCAGACCCGCCAGTTCGGACGTGTAAGCGCATTCCGGCACGGAATTGATGAACTTCACGCCGTAGGAACGGGTTATTATTCTGGGATCAAGCACGGCGACCGCGCCGTAATCCGACGATTTCCTGATCAGGCGTCCGAACCCCTGATGAAATTTTATCACCGCGCGCGGCAGCGTATGCGCCGAAAACACGTTAACCCCTTTCGACGCCAGATACTCCTGCCGGCCCGCTTCCACCGGCGAACCGGGCGACGCGAACGGCAGTTTCGTTATTATCACGCAGGCCAGATTGCTGCCCGGCACATCCACACCCTGCCAGAAAGTTTCCGTGGCGAGCAGGACACCGTTGCCGGAACGCCTGAATGAACGCAGCAGATCGTCAGCCAGCATTTCGCCCTGCACAAAAACCTCCCGGCCCGTCACACGGCCGGTAATGAAATTTTTTGCGCGCCGCAGAAATTCCCAGCTGGTGAACAGGACAAACACACCGCCCGGCACCACGCGGATTATCTCAATTATCCGGGCCAGCGACCGGGTTTCAAATGCCTCGGAGTCCGGCCCGGGATCAGGCAGCGAAGAAGCGGAATAAAGCACCGCATTGGCGCGGTAATCAAACGGCGACGGCAGTATAAGCTCCGCGCAGGAATTTATGCCCAGCGCGGACCGCAAAGACTCGAAACTCCCGTCCACCGCAAGCGTGGCCGAGGTTAGCACAACCGGCAAAGCGCGCGAAAACAGCCGTTCGTCCAGTTCGCGCGAAACGTCAAGCAGGGTTTTGCGCAGCTCGATTTCCGGCGCGCCGCGCAGCATGCGGGTTTCCAGCCAGTACACGCTGTCGCGCCCCTGCGGCTTTAAAAACGCGCGAACCGACGAAACCACCTCCAGCAGGCGGTTCTTGTAAGCGGCAAGGATGGTTTCCTCCTCTTCGGTGGCGGCCGTTTCCATCACGGAACCGAGCTGTTCCGCCAGCCGCAGGAGCGGCTCGCTTAAAACGTCTTCCGCCAGATCCGGCCGGGTGACGCGCGCGCTTTTGCTCTCGGCCGACACCGCGGTGATCTTCAGCCCCGCGTTGCGCGCGCACGACAGAAAAAAATTGTCGGCCGCCTTGCCCGCTGACAGCACGGCGGTCTCAAACCCGCGCCGCCAGTCGTCCGGCCTGTTAGTTATGCGCGTTACAAGCCCGCGCCCGCCGCCGGCGGGAGTATACAGTTCGGCAAGCAGTTTCCCGACCCGGAACCACGATACGGAAAAACCCAGAAATTCCGCCGCCGTGTCCTCCACATTATGCGCCTCGTCAAAAATAACCGCGTGATAAGCCGGAACCGGCAGCCCCGCGAAATACAGATGCTGGTTCACCACCAGCACGTCCGCCAGCATGGCCTGATGCAGATCTTTCATATAAAGGCAGCGTTCCCGCAGCGGACAGCGCTTTTTCAGGCACAGATCCGCCTCGCGCCGCACCCGCTCCCACAACGCCGCCGGCACCGGAAAAGGTATGGCGTTGCGCAGCCCCGTGCACGCGGAACCGGCATGACGCTTTAAACTGTCAAGCAGTTTCGCGCCGCCGGCAGAGTCAAACAGCTCCGCTCCGGCCGCCGCCGCGCCGGCCAGCCGGCGCACGCACAGATAATTTTCCGCCCCCATCAGCAGCGCGTAGGAAAAATTTCGCCCGCTCCGGTCAAGGATACGCCGCACAAGCGGCAAGTCCTTTTCAACCAGCTGGGTCTGCAGAGCGCGGGTGTAAGTGGCGACCACAATGTGCTTTTCGGTGTCGCACGCCCAAATCGCGGCCGGCAGCAGATAGGCGAGCGATTTGCCGACCCCGGTCCCGGCCTGCACGACAAGCCGCTGCCCCGATTCCAGCGCGCGGGCCACGCCCGCGCTCATTTCAATCTGGGAAGAACGCGGCTCAAACCCAGCAAGACACTCGCCGGCCGCGCCGTTCTCAGACAGCAGGGCGCGCACCTGTAATTCCAAACCGGGGCCGCCGGGGAAGATGTCTTTCATGTCCTGAAATTGTAGTACATTTGGCCGGCGCTGTCTGCATGGCGGACTATGGACAGTTCTTCATAAACTTGTACAATATTACCGGAACGGTCTGCTGATGCCCCGGTAACAGATACCCGGCTGAATTTCCGGTCAAACACAAGGAGGAAAATCCATGAAATACAAGGCGATCCTTTTATTGCTGGTTTCGGGCCTGCTATGCCAGAACGCAAACGCCATGTGCACCAAATCCAAGGACTATCCCGACCTGACGCTTGACATGATAATCGAGGATATCCGCATAGGCAACATGCAACAGCGCGGAAAAGCGATAACAGTACTGAGCGAAGTGTGTCCCCGTGATGCGATCAAGCCGCTGCTGGTAATTTTGGGAGACTCCGATCCCGACGCGTCGGCCGCCGCCGCGCTCGCGCTGGGCAAAATGGACGAGCACAGCGCTATTGTGCCGCTGGCGGACGCATTGCTTGTAAAGGATATCCGTTCCGCCGCCGCGGCCACCGCGCTGGGAATGCTTAAAGCCAACAAGGCGGTACCGCGATTGACAAAAGTCCTTTTTAAAGGCAAATATCAGGAAAGCCGGGTCAATTCAGCGTGGGCGCTTGGCGAGATCAACGACGAACGGGCCGACAAATTTCTGCTGATCGCCGCGAAAAAAGATGCCGCTCTGCCTGTTCAGGCCGAAGCGCTGCGCGCCTGCGGCAAGCGCAAATACAAGAACGCCATGCCCACGATTTTAGACCGGCTGGGCTCCAAAAAAGAAGAGCTGCGGCTGGCGGCGGTGCAGGCGCTGGGTCTTATGAAGCACCTCGAATCGCGCGAGTTGCTGGAGAATGTCATGCTGGATGACCGCGCTCCGCAGGTGCGCGCTGAAGCGGCCTCCGTTGTGGGAGAGCTGCTGTTCAAGGAATCCATGCCGGCGCTCCAGAGCGCGATGAAAGACAAAAACCCGCAGGTGAGCGAAGCCGCCACTCTGGCGTACAACCGGATAAACGACGCGCTCCAGCATAAACTGAAAGAAGAGAGCAAAAAGAAAAAACGGTAGCGGCTGTCGAACCGGAAACCTGCTCGTCCGGCGGTACACGGACCTGCCGTAACCGGTCTGAAAAATTAAAGGCGGATCAAATGAAAATTAAATTACTCGCGGCACTATGCGCCGCAGCGGTTATTGCAGGCGCGCCCGAACAGGCTGACGCCTGCGGCGTTTTCAACGTAAAAGCGGCGGACGGTTCGGTAATCAGCGCGCGCTCCATGGAGTTCGGGTACGACATCAAATCCGACCTGGCGCTGGTGCCGCGCGGAACAAAGTTCGCAAGCCCCACCCCGTCCGGCGGCAAGGGCCTTGCATGGAAAACGAAGTACGGATTCGCCGGAGTGACTACGGCCGGCGACGTGAATTATATTCTCGACGGCATAAACGAAGCCGGACTGGCTGCAAGCGGGCTGTGGTATGACTCCGTTCAATGGCAGGAAGTGACGAAAAAAAACGACGGCAAGGCGCTTTCGCACCTGATGTTAATCAACTGGACGCTCGGAAAATTCGCCACGGTACAGGAAGTCAGGCAGGCTGTTAAACGGGTAAAGATATTCGGCAGTTATCTGGAAATGATGAAATCGGTTCCGCCAATGCATGTGTTCGTTACCGACGCCAGCGGCGCGGCGATCGTGATCGAAGCGGGCAACGGCACGGTGAACGTTTTTGACAACCCGGTGGGAGTCATGACCAACGCGCCGGATTTCCCGTGGATGCTGTCAAACCTCAGGAATTATACGGGCATGTCAAACCACATGGCCGCGCCGCAGAACTTTATGGGCATGCCCGTCGCCCCGACGGGGCATGGCAGCGGCATGTTCGGCCTGCCCGGCGACCTGACTCCGCCGGCCCGGTTCGTCCGGCTGGCCGTGACGCTGCGGTTCGCCGATCCCGCACCTGACGCAAAAAGCGCGCTTAACCTGGCCCGGCACATTCTGAATTCCGTTGATATCGTGCGCGGCATGGCGGTGGATCTCGGCAGGCAGGGCGAAGTGGTATCGAGCGAAACCACGGAGTGGTCCGTTCTGCGCGATCTGAAAAACAGGGTTCTGTATTTCCGCACTTACGACAATCTGGACCTGCGCAAGGTCGAACTGGGCAGAGTTGATTTTAAAGACGGCCGACTCCGGCGCGTCGCTCTTTACGGACAGGCCGAAACCATAACCGACCTGACCCCCGCCAACTGATATGAAACACCTGCCGCGCATGTCAGGCAATTGCAGGAAAAGGCTTGCGTCAATCGCTTGCGCCGCCGCGCTGCTGTGCGCCGCGGACGCCAGCGCGTGGTGGGGGTACGCCGTAACCGCGGGAGCCTGGCGGCCTGACGCCGGCGATATGGAAACCGAACTGGCGGCCCGGCGCAACGGCAACGCTCCGGCAAACGGCAGCGTTTACCGCGACACGGGCGCGGGCGACCTTACGGTTTTTCTGGAAACGAACCGGGAATTCCGGCTGGGCTTTTCGCTCGGCTACGGACTTATGGCGCAGGCCGGGCTGAACGAAACTTTCACGCAAAACTCAGCCGCCGATTCCGCGCTGAAAATCACCGGCCGGACCGCTTATTTTCCGCTTACCCTATACGGCAAATACAAACCCTGCGACAAGCCCTATTCGCTGTGGCTGGGCGGCGGACTGGACTGGATCATGGCGGACAGCGACGTTATGCAGGTGGACTCGGGCAGCAAAAATATAGTCAAAACATTTTCGTCGCAGATAATCGCTCCGGCGATGTCGGGCGGAGCGGAATGGTTTTTGTCAAAACACATCGCGCTCGGCGTAACCGCGAAATACGTCTTCAGCGCGCGCACTGACGAGATGTCCGCCGAACTCGCCGGCCAGCCCTATACCGGCAATTACAAAATGATCATGCGCGGAGAAAACATCGCGTTCATTCCCGGTGACCAGCCGCTCGCGTCCGGCGAGCGGCTCTACAGCTGTGATTACGGCGGGTTCCGAGCCGCGCTTGAACTGCGCGCCTATTTCGGCGGCCCTGATAAAAACTGACCGGCTCCCTCACGATTTTCAAAAAAAGCCCCCCGGTTTTCCGGCCGGGGGGCTTTTCTTTAAACGAAACCCGATTACATTTTGACAGTGTCCGCCTTTTCCATGGGACCTAGCGGATGCTGCTGCACAAATTCCGACGCTTCGACATAAGCCTGCTCGCGTTCCTTCTGCGTCAGTTTAGTGGCGATCGAAGTCAGATAAAGCTCCAGTTCCTGATCCAGCGCGACGCCCGGCGTATTTTTGGTGACGATAATCCATTTAAGCGCGGCCTGCCGGTTGAGCGCCACGCCTTTTCCGCTGGCAAAAAGCCGGGCGGCCTCCGGATAGGCGTATTTAAAACCTGCGTTCGCCGCCGCCATAATCAGCCGCGCGCCTTTTTCCCGGTCAAGCTTGAGGCCATTGCCGCGCAGATACATAAGGCCCGCTATATATTCAGCCCGCACGTTATGGTTTTCCGCCGCCTCCACCAGCATTTTTTTTGCGAAACCGGGCCGCTTGCGGACCCCGCCCCTGCCCGCGATGAAAATATCGTACAGTTCCAGCATAGCCGTGGGATCTCCGAGCCGGGCCTGCCTTTGAAACCGCCAGGTGGGATCAGCCGCGTCCTGCAGGCGGAACCCCACCAGCTGGATCTGCGATATCGCGTCGCCCCGTCTGGCCGCTTCCGCCAGCAGTTTATAGGCCTGGACGCTGTTGTCCACTTCCGACGGAGTGAAATACAGAATATGCGCCACCAGCCGCAACGCCGGCGGATAACCCTGCCGGGCGGCAGGTTTGACCGTTTCATAAGCGCGTGCATAGTCAAATTTAAGAATTTCCTCAGTAGCCTGCGCAACGATCGCGTGCATTTGCGGGGAACGGGTATAATAATTCACCACCAGCTCCAGCGTCAGCGCCAAAACAACGGCTATCAGACAGCGCACGAAAACCAGTTTAAACAGCCAGTCCGGAAACGACTGGCGGTGAGGGTTCGCGGCCGCCTGGGCAACCGGCGCAGGCAGAGACTGTTCATACTGAACGGGCGTCTGGAAAAAGTGCTGGCCGGGATGAGGCTCCCGCGCGACGGGCTCCTGCGGCAGCGCGGGCTCCTGCTGCTCCTGCCCGGAAACGGGCCGGGGCAGCTCCGGCGGGGCGGCTTCAGGCCTGGCAAAACGGGCCAGCAGGTCAGCCTGATCCGACTGCGGCTGCCCGGCCGCCAGACCATTCTCCCCGAAGCCTGGAACAGATTCCGGCGTTTCAGCCGGTTTGGAATTTGGTTGCTGATTCGTATTATTGTTTTCGAATGTCATCGCGAATAATTATATAATTTTTTTAACCTATGAAAAGGCTTTTGCTGCTGGCCCTTATCACTCTGTGCCCCGCCGCCGGGGCCGAATATGACACTTCCGGCGTTGCGCAATACACGATTTCGCTCGCGAAACGGATGGGACTGCATGACGAGATCATGAAAATGGCGCACCGCAACAAGGTGAGCACCGCCGCTTTCACCGGGTTTTACACGCGCGTCGCCCTCAAAAACATCCAGCTGCTCAATCTGCAGTATTACATGGTGACCAAGGATATTGAAGCCTCGCCGGTCAACGCGTTCGAATACTACCGCCTGCGCACCGAAACGGAACCGGCCAACGCCGACAACTGGGCTTTCCGCGCCATGGCGGAAGAATCGTTCGTGCCGGGCTATGCCGCAATCCGCAGTTACAGCAAAGCGCTGGAACTTGACCGCAACGGCGGCAATTACGGTTATCTGTACTACCGGCGCGGCAGACTTTACGAGTATCTGGGCGAACCGGAAAAAGCGGAGGCGGATTTAACGGCCAGCCTCGGCGAAGTGTCAGGCAACCCGCTGGCTCATCTGGAACGGGCGCGCGCACGCTATGATCTGGCTGATTATGCGGGCTGCGCGCAGGACCTGTCCGCCTTTTTCAGATACGAACCGCAATCCCGGCTGCGCCAGAGTGAAAGCATGGGATTTCTATGCGAAGCGGTGCGCCATCACGGCCATCAGGCGCAGGGCTGCGGCGACCCCGCCGCTTTTCGGGCCGCTTTTGAAAAAAATGAAAATCCGGCAATTTCAACGGCTGTGAAAAGCGCGTCAGGCACGCCGGAAGAAAAGACTATCGGACTGGCCTCGTCAACCAATCCCGTCAAACTGCTCGCGGCGGACCGCATCATAACAGCCGCGGAAACCGCGCCGCAGACGCTGTTTCTGCGCGGCTATGTGAAATTTCTGCTGGCAAAACAGCGGGTGTATTTGTATGCCGACGCGCTCCCGGATCTGGAGCGGTGCGCGGAAACCGCGGGCGCGCCCGTTCTCAAATCGTGGGCGCTGGCGCTCCTGTCGGACATTTACGGCAGGTACGGCGATCTGCGGCAAAGCATTCAGCTGCTGGGGCAAGCGGTGTTCCTCAATCCCGCCGAACCGCGTTTTTATCTGGCGCGCGCCGCGGCGCGGATTATGACGGATCCCGCAAGCGCGGCAAGCGATCTGTCCGTTTTTTTCAAACTCGCAGGGCCGGAACTGGCCGAAACCGGCGCCGCCTCGCGCGTCTGCCGGCAATTCATGGAAAACCGGCTGGAAATGCCCGGCTGCCGAACCGCGCGGGAATTCGCGGAAACGGATCCCGCGCTGGACAAAACACCCGAACCGCCCGTGCGGGATTTCGTGAAATAGCGCCAGCCAAAACCCGCCGCCGCGATTTTTTTATGGTAAAATGGATTATCCTTACAAGGAGGACGAGCAAATGCCCCATAAAATAAGCAGCGATACTTGCGTGAACTGCGGAGCCTGCGAGCCCTGTTGCCCGGTTCAGGCCATCAGCGAAGCGGACGGCAAAAGAATCATCAATGCGGATGCCTGCATTGACTGCGGAGCCTGCGCAGGAACCTGTCCCGTATCCGCGATTTCGGCCTAAGCCGTTTTACGGAACCCGTACCCCCCGGAGCCTCGGCTTCGGGGGGTATTTTATGGTTCCGCTCACCGAAACCCCGGTGTCCGCCGGAAAAACAACGATTTACCGGCAGGCCGGCGGCGCGGGCGGGGACCGGCAAATTCATCCGCGGAACCTTGCGCGGCCGGCGCAAATATGATAGGACAGTATTAACGGATACCGCGCCGCACCGTCGGCGGGGCTAATTTTTTACACGAACCGGGCGCGCGGTTCGGCGGGAGGCGGTATAATGTTCCAGCTTTGCAAATCAGCCCTTACAGGCAAATCGGCGGAAGGATCCACCGAGCGCCTGCTTCAGCTATGCGCGGGTTACTTTCTGGCTTATGTGCTGACCGGTGTAATAGTAAAATATTTCACGGCGAACTACATGAGCGAGGTCGCTTACCTGGTGTACAGCACGATCGGGGGCTCGCTGATCTGCCTGTCGGTGGTGTTCGCCCTGAAATGGTACCACCTCAAATCTTCGCACGACGTGAACGTGTTCGGCCTGGCCGTGCCGGCGGAATACCTCTATATCATACCGTCCGGCGTATGCACGGCGGTGGTCATACCGACCACGACGCTTATGTACACGCTGCCGATCTCGGTGATGGTGGCCATGGTCATAATGCGAGCCAGCATCATAATCATCAGCCGCGCGATTGACGCGCTCCAGATCCGGCAGGGCATACTTAAAAAAACCGTTTACAAAGAGGAGAACACCGCCGTGGTGTTCGCCGTCATAGCCGCGGGCATGCACCTGGTGAACGTGCAGGCGGGCTCGTTCGATTTCATTCATAACAACATCGCGGTCATAACGCTCTCTTCGTATCTGGTCGCGTATTCCATACGGCTTTACATAATGAACTATTATAAAAACACCCGCCCGAAAGGCGTGGAGCAGGACAATAAAGGGTTCTTCGCCATCGAACAGATCACGTCAAGCGTCACGATCTTTCTGGCGGGCTATCTCATCTACCGCAACTGCCTGCCCTGCGGCTCTCCGCAAAGCTTCTTCACCCAGTATCACGCCAGCATCGCCACTCCTCCGCAGGCCTGGGCCTGGGCGATAGTGGCGGGCACGGTGTTTGGCGTGGCGGCATTTTTTTCGGTGTTTCTGTTCATGTTCAAGGGCAGAACCGCCACCTTCGCCGGGCTGGTCAACCGGCTTACCTCGCTGGTGGCGGGCACGGCGGCGACTCTGATCACCTGGGCATTCATGGGCGGCAAGCCGCCAAAAATGCAGGACTGGCTGAGCCTGGCGTTCATTCTCGTGGCGGTTTATTTCATGTCGCTGGCGGAAAAGAAACGCTCGGCGGAACTTAAAGCCGCCAAAGAAATCCCGGCGGAATGCAGCTGACAGCCGCATATACTGCTTTAGCCTTCAAAGCCCCCGGTGTTTGCACCGGGGGCTTTTTGCCTGAAGCGCGCACGCCTAAATTTAATATAATGCACATATGGCAAGATATATCGGATTATTAGGCTTTGCTTTGGCGCTGGCCACGGGGCCGGGCGCAAGCGCCCAGACTACCCAGCCGCTTACACAGGCCGAAGTGCTGTACAACATAAGCAAAGGCACCGACACGGAAAAAATAGAGGCGATCGGAAATATTGACCTGCTCGGCGATCCTGAATACGCCGCCAGACTGCTGGCCGCGGCCGCCACAGACGACCGGTCAATACCGGTACGGACCGCCGCACTGCAACAGCTGAGCCGGTTCGCCAAATACGGCGACGCGGAACGAGCCGCCCTTACTGCGGCGGTGGATTCAGCTCCCGAAGTGCGCGGCGCCGCGATCGGCACACTGGGCTTTATAAAAACCGACGAGGCGCGCGGCGCGATCTCTTCCGCGCTGATGGACAAAGACGAATCTGTCCGGCTGCAAGCCCTGCGCGCGACAGGCCGGCAGAAAGACCCCGCCGCCATTGAAAAGCTGCTTTTCGCCATGCACGGCGCGAATTTCGAAACGCGCCGGGAGTGCGCGCGCGCGCTGGCCCAGATCGGCGATCCCAAAACAACCGGCAATTTTGCCGAGCTGGCGCGGGACGAAAGCCCCGCGATCGGCGCGATAGCCATGCACGCGCTCGGCGCAATAGGCACCGAGCAGGCGCAGGCGATTCTGAGGCGGATAATCGGAACAGAAACGGTGAATTTCACAGTCCGCGCGGCGGCGGCCTCCGCGCTGGGTGCGGTTAATAACGATGACAACATTGATTTCCTTATCGAAACGGCGCGGTCCGGCGAACCTGAAATAGCCGCGGGCGCGGTGCGCGGACTCGGAAAATGCGGGAAAAAAGTGCTGGATCCGCTCTCCGATATCCTGAAAAACGGACAAACAGCCGCGCTGCGCCGGCTGGCGGGCCAGATGCTGGCTGGCATGAAAGACCCGGAATCGGTGCCGGAATTCGCGCGGCTGGCCCGGGATACAGCCGCCGGGCAGGAGCTCAGGCTGGACAGTCTTGACTGGCTTTACGCCGCCGATACGCCGGCGGCGCTCGCGGTTTTGAAAGAACTCTCGCAGGACAAAACTCCGGCCGTTTCCGCAAAAGCGCGGGAACTGCTGGCGAAAAAACAGGAGAAATTATGACCAGAACTTTAACGGCGCTAATGCTTGTTACCGCTCTGCTGGGCGGAGGAACGGTTTTCGCGCAGCCGTCAAAAAAGACGGCGGAGCTTATCACGCGGCTCGGCACGGCCCCGGTAAACGAACAACTGACGATTATCCGCGAACTGCTTAAAACGCAGGATGTGGAATCGGCGGCGGCGATAGCGGCCCAGCTTAAGAGCCCGGCCGCGCCGGTCAGGCTTTCAGCGGCGAAGGCGCTGGCAAAACTGTCCAGCGACGCCATGCGAGCCGAAGCCGCCAAAACGGTATTGCCGCTGCTGACCTCGGAGGACCGGCTGGCCCGCGCCAGCGCGCTGGACGCGGCTGGCTCGCTTAAACTCAAAGACGCGGTCTTAATTCTGCTTGATATCCTGAAAAACGAAAAAGATCCGCTGCGTTCGCGCGCCGCTTCCGCGCTGGGCCAGATAGGCGACCCTGCCGCCATCAAACCGCTGTTGCAGGCAATGAGCAGTCCCGGCGACTGGCAGCTGCAGGCCGCGGCCGCCGCCGCGCTGGGCGAACTGCAATACAAACCGGCCGCGCCGGTTATAATTGATTTGTATAAAAACGCCAATCTGGCCGCCAAAATCACGCTGGCGCGCGCGCTGGGCACACTCAAAAGCACCGAAGCGGTCAGCGCGCTGGGCGCGGGCGCGGCGGATTCTGACCTGCGGGTCAAGCTGACCGCGATAGCCGCGCTCAAGGAAATCGGTTCGCCTGACGCGGGCGTGTTTCTGGTTCCGGCGCTGGGCGACGCGGAACCCTCCATCCGGGCAGCCGCCGCCGACGCACTGGCAAAATGCTCGGCGGAGAACCAGCTGCCAGATCTGGAGAAATATGCCGGAACGGAAAAAGACGAAGCGGTAAAAGCGGCTTTCGGACGCGCCATAACGGCGCTTTCGGGCGGTAAGAAGAAGGAACCCGCGCCGCAGGCGGGTCAATGAACCCGGTTCTCAAGCTCCTTGTCGCTGCGGTGTGCCTGGCTCCCGCCGCGCACGCCGAAATCAACGACGGCAAAGACGAGTATCAGATGCTCGGCGACGAGATAAAAACGGCGGGCCGGTCCGCCAACGGCACTGTCGCCGGAAGCAGCGCCACATCCAGCGACTATCTGGCGATGGAACTGTCGAAAAACATCGCCACGATGGACGCGCAGACGGTTCTGTATAATCTGGACACCGTTTCCGAGCTGACTGACAGTTACGCCGCCAAAAAAGCCTATACCGACGCGCTTGCGCGCCCCGAATCCGCGGTGAAAATCGCCGCGCTCAAACAGCTGGGCCAGTACCGCGACGCGGAAACGGAAAGCCTTGTGATCAAACAGCTTGAAACCGGCGATTACACGGTGCGGCTCGCGGCGGTGCAGGCGCTGTTCGGCATCAACGGCTCAAAAACCAAAACCGCGCTGCAATACGCCGCGGAAACTGACGATAATGCCAAAGTGCGTTCCGCCGCGAAGTCGGCGCTGGAAAAACTGCCACAGTCCAAACCGGCGAAATATTACGGCAGGACTGATTCCTCGGATGAAGAAGCGCAACCGCAACAGCCCGCAGGAAATGCGGAAAAACTGATAATCGCGCCAAACACCACGTTCTCGAATAAAAAAGGACCCGGCTCAAAAAAACGAAAGTGAAACTGTCACGCATTTTACCGGTTTTTCTATTGCTGATTTCGCCTTGCGCCGCCGCCAGGGCCGCGAAATCCCCGCATGCCGCCCGGAAGAAAAACGCCGCGGCAAAAACCAAACCCGCCGGCGCGACCTATCTGGTGCCGGTAAAAATTTCCACCGCCGGCTACAAACACCTGTGGGGCACGGAAACCGACGACCGGCTGATAAGCTATCTCGGGCACGAAACACCTGAATTACGAGCTGAAGCCGCCACGGAACTGGGCCGGCGGCAGTGCATGCCGGCGGTCGGCGCGCTTATTATCAGGTTGACGGACAGCAGTCCGCTTGCAAGCTCTGCGGCGGTCACCGCGCTGGCGGGCTACGCCGACCAGTCTGTTTCGAAAGACCTGCTTGACGAGCTTGATTCGCCGGACGAGCCACTGGTGAAAAAGGTTATTTTCACGCTGGGCCGGCGCGGCGATCCCGCCACCCGGGACCGGCTTTCGCTAATCGTGCGCAAGGGGCCTGACCAGTACCGCGCGGACGCCGCGGCCGCGCTGGGCGTAATGGGGCTGAATCAGGCCGGGGAAAGCCTTTTATTTGTGGTTGATGCGTCGAAAGACAACCCGCCGGAACTGGTGCTTTCATGCATAGATTCGCTGCGCAGGATTTATTATCCCCGCGCGATTCCCGCGCTTATGGAACTCGCGCAGGAAAAACACGGGCCGTTCCGGGCGCCTGCGTTCAACACGCTATGCGCCATGCGCAACCGCGCCGCCTGGCCGCTGTTTGTGCAGCAGCTGAACACGCCGCAACGCGCGGCCGCGCTCGACTGCATCCGCAACCTGCGCGACGACACGCTGGCCGACAAACTGAAACGGCTGCTCAAATCAAAGGATTCCGGCGAATCTTCCGCCGCGGCCCAGCTGCTCGCGGAAATGGACACGCCGGAAATTATTGAATATCTGCTGACGCTCGACGACGACCAATATACGGACGAAGCGATAAAAGCCGCCCGGTCAGAAGTGAAAAAACGGCACCTGATCCCGCACGAGGAACAATGAGCCCGCACAGCAAAAAAACAGCCAGAACCGTTTGCCTGACCGTCTTGCTGGCGGCCGCTGGGGGAGTAGTTTATAAAGAACTGGGCTACGGCAAAAAACCGCCGCAGCCGGCCCTGGAATTGCCGCGCGACATGTTATTCTCTCCCGAGCGTGACACCGGGCCTGACTGCCCCGCCTGCATGGCGCAGTACAAACTGGAAATCGCTTCGCCGCAGCCGGGCGAACGAAAAAACGCCGTGGAAGAACTGGGCGGACTTTGCGAAGCGGACCAGTCGGCTCCGCTCATTGAAAAAACTCTGGGCGACCGCGACGCTTCCGTAAAAAACGCCGCGGCGTTTGCGCTGGGCCGCATTAAAAACGCAGGCTCGGTCGGGCGTCTGTATTCCGTCGCGACGTCCGACCCCGACACCGAAGTCCGAGCGGCGGCGGTATCGGCGCTGGGCCGGATCGGCTCGCCCGAAGCGGCTGAAAAACTGTGCGCCCTGCTCGCCCAGCCGGACACGGAGCTGAAACTGCTCTCGCTTTACGCGCTGGCAACGGTGAAAGAGCCTGCGGCGCTAAAACCCGCGCTGGCCGCGCTGGCCAGTCCGGCTACGGCCGAAGCGGCGGCCTCGGCGCTTGCGTCCATGGATCTGCCCGGCACGGCCGAAGCGGCGGCGCCGCTTTTAAACGCCGCCGATCCTGTCGTCCGGGAAGCGGCGCATGATGTTATTGAATGGCTGATTCTGCAAAAATCAGCCGAAGCGGCCTCGGCAATCCGGCAAAATCTCGCGGCTCTGCCGCAGGACCTGCAAACGCTCGCGCAGCCTTATCTGGCGCAGTTTTAATATCTCCCGGTATTCTTTTGCACTATACAAACTCTCCGGCGTAAGCCGGAGAGTTTGTTCAGACACGCCTCGGGCTGCCCCGCCTGCTGCGATACACACTTAAACTGGCCGCTCGCGTGCCGGAGTTTCGCAAACGAATTTAATGAAAAACCTCCCCGGCAGACGAGGAGGTTTATAAATTCCGCTCACAACCCCCCGGCGCTGGCCGGCACGGCATAATGATTGCCGGCATGGCATAACTCAGGCAGGGGGATGGAGCGTGTAACCCTGCGCAAGCAGGGCAAACGAAGTTTGGACCAAAAGAAACCCCCGGCGTAAGCCGGGGGAGTCTCATTTACAAAAGCAGCGGCCGCAGAGCCGGCTATTTCGCGCCGGACAGCGCGGCTGGTTCGGCGGCGGGCGCGGGATCAGCCAAGCCCGCCTGAATCCGCGCGAACAGCCGGCGTTCAACTTCGCCGCGCGACGCGCAAACTTCGCGCGTGCCGCTTACGTCATTGGACGCCTCGATATAGGTGGTCAGCCTAAGGTCGGTTCCGCCGTCGCGCGCCGCGGCAACAACACTAACCGTATAACGGCCCGAACCGTAGGGCGACATCCAGCCGGACGGATCCCGCTGGCAAATAGCGTTTTCCGCGAATTCATCCACATCTTTGAACAGCACGAATTCCGTATTTAAAAATCCGCTGTTTTTCTGCATGTTCTTGATGGGAATATTGGAATCGGATAAAGCCAGGAGAACCGCCCGCCAGGTCGTGTCCAGTGACGCCTCGAAATGCCGCTGCGCCGGCTGGTTCGGAGGCACAACGACCTCTTTTGACATGCAGCCGCCCGCTACTATTGCGAAACCTGCGGCGCACAATGCTGTTAAAACCCGTTTCATAAGGCCTCCATAAAAAGATATATATACATTATAGTGCTAATCAGCGCTCTTTACCAGTTCCCGTATTGCGCAAGCTGAAATCCAGCCATAGGACCAATCGTTGTGCAGTTTACCAGTTAAACTTTTAGCGGCCTGTTTTCGGGAGCCGCAAGGGGTGGATAACGACACGACAAACCCGTATGGAATATGCTTTCGCAATCCAGAAAAGATACCGGCAGGCATCCGAAGCCATTGAGGAAAAGCTGACGGTTGTTTATGGACCGACGAACAGGGCGCAAGCAGTCAAAAATGACTGATTTTAACAACCGGAGAAAACCGCCTCATGGCAAGATTCCTGGATTGCCTGACAGGGTTCCCCGGTCTCCGGCATATGAAATAATGAACCTCCTCCGGCGTAAGCCGGGGGTTTCTTTTGGTCCAAGCTTCGTTTGCCCTGCTTGCGCAGGGTTACACGCTCCATCCCCCTGCCTGAGTTATGCCATGCCGGCAATCATTATGCCGTGCAGACAAACGCCGGGGGTTTGTGAGCGGAATTTACAAAGCCGGGCGGAAAACTTTCCGCCCGGCTTCATTTAATCAATTCGCTGTTATCTGGTCCTGGCTGCGTAAGCCCATGGAAGGAAATCGCACCATTTCGCGTCTTGAGCAAACGGCAGATTCGGGTACATGACCTCGAGAAATGCGGGGTTGCTCATAAGCTCATAAGTGATTTTCGGCGACAGCGCAGGCAGATGAACGGAAACACCCGTCGCGCCGGCATATTTCCCGGAACCGTACGAAACAGCCATTTTTTTGGCAATATATCCGACTATCTCGTCACCCTGTTCCTTCACCAGTTGCGCGCCGGGCCGGGCCATGTCCAGCCGGGAATTAAACAGTTTGAGGAACTCGCCAAGATCGCCGAATATCGAGGTGTCACGCTGGCCAGTAAGCACGCTGGCAAACCGCAGCACATATTCGTTGGCGTACTTAAACGCCTGCACATCATCCAGCTTGCGCGCGTTCTGCTGCCATACGGAAAGCATTTTGGCGAGTTGCAGGCTGGCGGCCGGCCTGATAACCCCGATCTGAACCTCTTCGCCCGCATAAGATTTCATATAGGTAGAGGCCAGCAGCAGGGCGGCCTGCTCCGCCGTGGAGGATGGTTTATCGGCAAGCGCCGCCAGAAAACTCGCGTAATCATAACCATCTCCGGGCACGGTTTCCTCGCTGGCGACGACATATTTAACATCGGAACCCAATTCATGCATTACTTCCGCCATACCCATCAGACAGGAGTTAAAGGCTATCACATCAACCTGCGCTTCCCGGGCAAAAAACCGCAATTGCGGCAAAGTAAGGTAATTTCCGGTAGTCAGATCAAAACCGACCCCGCGGTCGGAAATGTCCTGCGATTTTTTCTCATCAAAAAACCCGGCCCCGTGCGCCCAGAAAACAAACATATACCGTTTCGCCGGCGCACGCTCCTTGGCCCAGCGCACAAATTTGACCAGATTTTTCCAGTCGCCCTGATCCACGTTGTCGAGCCGCTCCTGCGGCTCGGCGGCAAGAATATCCATGCCTTTCGTTATGACAAAACGTTTGGTGCCAGTGAACCCGTCTTCAAAACCTCCGCAGCCAACCTCCGCCACAACGGCGACATTGCCGGTGGTGCCGGTCTTGGCAAGCTCGGCCGCGTCATCCCAGGCGCCGCCCGGTACTCCGCGCTTGCCGCTCATATAAAGCATTATTGTCCAGTCCCGCACGGGATCCGCCTGCACGGCACGGCCGCCCGCGGCACTGGCAAACCCGGCGGAAAATATCAGCAGCAACGAAATTATTACACGCATATGATCTCCTTGAACTCTGTGTAAATTATATGCCAAAGCGGCATACTGGACAAGGGCCAACAGGCCCGGAACTGACACAGGCCTGCAATTTTGGCGTTTTTGATGTATTATTAATATAGTTGTATCATTCAAGCAAAGGCAAACTATATAGACAGAACGGGCAGCATAAACAGTTTCTGCGAGTGCAGGTTACCCAATGCCCGGGCGGGATACATATTATGAAAAAAAACATTCTGGCCGGCTTTGCCGCGCTGCTTGTAACGGTTTCTCCGCTAAACGCGAAACCGCTTGCAAAAGAGGAATCCGCGGCGATCAGACTGTCGCTCACCTGCTCGACCCTCAACAGCATCGTCGCCGCCGCGCTCCGCCGCGACAACGTGTTCACGATACTTGAGCCCGGCAAACCGGTCCTGTCCGCTTCCGGCAAGGGGCTTCTGCTTTCCAATCTCAGATACGGCAACGCGCACGGATACCGCCCCGTCGTGCAGATAACTCCGTTCAAAACCGCGCTTAACGCCGCCGCCCTGAAGCTGGAAAATTTCAGCATGGACGGGGAGCCGCCCGTCACTCCTGAAAAGGCGAGCGGGGAACAGAAAGCCCGGCTTGCCACGCAGGTTTACGCCATAACAGACAAGCTGACAGCTGCGCTGAACGCGGCCAGGCTGGCAAATCTGGTCGTTTTCACCTATGACCGGCAGGCCTGCATAATATACGCCCGGTTTCAGCCGCAGGTATTATCGCCGTTCGCTTCCGGCGTAGCCCTGCGCCGGTTCGACATGGCTGACGGAACGCTGACCGCCGTCGCGGATAATGGCGGCTCGTCCGCGCCGGACAATCAGCCCTGCGGCCTGCTCGCAGGACAGGGACTGGCCAATAAAATCCTTAAAACCATGAAAATACCCGGCCTGACGTTCGATATCAGCCCCGGCGGAGTCAGCTTTGCCGCCAACGGCCTTGTTCTGTCGGGAAAAGGCAATACCGGCGTGGAATTGCCCAAATGGCTGCGGGGGGGGAAACTCGCCGCGCATTTCACCGCGACCGGCAAAATACAGCTGCCCCGCCCCAATACGGTGCGGCTGACCATAGCTTCCATAACCGTACATAAAATTTACCGCGGAGCGGAGCCGCTGGCCAGCGTGCCGGGCGCGCTGACGGCTTCCGCTCAGGACAGCCTGATAAATCTCGGGCTGCAGGGCGCGGTCAAGGATAAAAACCTCGCCCGCCACGCTTGGGCACGCCAGGAAAACCGCGAAACGCTCGCGCTGGAGCTGAAACCGGAATCTTTTGTGCACGGCGCGGCCGTTACGCTCGACGCGCTTTCTTTGAACAACGGAGTGCTAACGGCCGGATTCTCGGTTAAATAACGGCCATGCGACTCTTTGGAAAACGCCCTGCGCATCTTTGATGCGCAGGGCGTTTTTCCGTGCACTGCAAAAACCGCTTACTGCAGCAGCCTCACCGACTCGCCCATCGGGGCTTTGCCCGCCGACTTGAGCGCCCTGCGCTGGATCTCGGCTATATCCGCTTCCAGCGATTTGAGATAAAAATACTTTTCTATCGCCGCCAGCTCCCTAGCCGGCCGGATAAATGAAGGATACTGTTTCTCGATAACATGATATTCGTAGACAGCGAATTCGGGATGGCCTTCCCTTAAATGCGCCACGGACAGGCCCAGCTGAGCCAACATGCTGTTGCGCCCGCTTTTCACGATATTCTCAAAATCATACCGGGAATACCGCGGCTTGTCCTGCAGCAGATAGGAATACCCGCGGTAAACGGCGGCGTTAATATCGCTCGGGGAAAGCTCCAGCACCACCCCGAAATCATTGGCGGCCTTGCTGAATTTGCCGGCTTTGAAATAATAGTAACCGCGCATGAAAAACGCCTGTTCGTTGTTGGGGCTTATGCTGACGCATTTGGTCAGTTCGTCAATCGCCTGATCCGTATAGCCGGTGCGGGCCAGCAGCATGGCCCGCTGGTAATAGGCGTTGGCCATTTTGGGGTCGAGGCGGACCGCATCGGCATAATCCGACAGGGCGGCGGGAATCTCGTCGCGCGCGCCGAGCATTTCCGCGCGCCGGTAGTAGGCTTCGGCAAAGTGGGGATTGAGACGGATGGCTTCGCCGTAATACTGATAGGCTTTGCTTAAATTCTTCTGCCGCTCGAAATTGAACCCGATATTGAAATTGGCGGAAAAAGACGCCGGATTAAGCAGCAGCGCGCGGTTGAGCGTGGCTTCCGCGTCGGCATAGCGGCCCATGTCGGAATAAACACGGCCCAGATTGCTGTACATTTCCGCGTCATTGGGCGCAAGCCGGACGACCAGTTCATAATCCTCGCGCGCATAATCCAGTTCCTTTTTCGTGTAATAGCCCAGCGCGCGATAGCCAAGCAGTTCCGCCCGGATGGGCTCGCCGCGCGAAACCTTCCATAAATTGAGCGCCTCCGACGAATAGCGGATCATCGCCTCTGCGTTGGCGGAATTGCGGGTAAGTTCGACATAGGTGTCAAACTCCTTATCCACCGGCGACCGGGAGTCCTCGCCGCCGCAGCCTGTCATACACGCCAGCACAGCCAGCCCCGCAACAACAAAATATTTCCGCATAAACCGCTCCCGAAATTCCAGCCGCGCCGGCCGCCAGACGCTCTCCTGCGAAAAACAGCTCCGCCCGCTATATTGTAGTTTTATGCGCTTGACTTGCAAAGGGGAAACAGATTATAATTGATACGGAAGTATCAGTATCAATTGCGGAAATTTCAATATGCGCCAAAACCATAATACGGGCGGCAGGGGAAAACATGCACGGCAAAGGTCATGATATACGGCAGCGCCCGCGGACAAACCCGCAGCTTATGGACTCGTTCTGCCGGCGGCTGGCCGCCGCGGGCCACAAGCTCACTGCGCCGCGAAAAGCGATGCTCGGATATTTCCTCGCGTCAAACCCGCATAAAACTGCGGAGGATATTTATCTGGACCAGCGGCCCAGCGGACTGGGCCGGGCGACGGTGTTCAGAACGCTCAGGATATTTCTCGAGTCCGGGCTGATAGTGAAATGCGCCATCGGCGGCAAATACGGGTTCGAGCTGGCTCCGTCCTCGCCCGAACGGCATCATCATCACATGCTGTGCGTGAAATGCGGCAGGATTATAGAGTTTTCCAGCCCCGCAATGGAAGCGTGCCAGGAAGCCGAAACCAGACGTCACGGGTTCACTCCGCTGGCCCATTCCTTTGAAATACGCGGCCTGTGCAGAAACTGCAACACGGAAAAACAACATGACAGAAAAACCGGTTAAATCGGTTACGGATATGGAGTTCGGAGAAACCGCGGTGGTGCGTGAATTCAGCGCGGGGCACGGCGTCGCCCGCAAGCTGCTGGTGATGGGGATCGTGCCCGGCCGGGCAATACGCAAGATTTCCGGCGGCCGGCACGGGCCGGTTGTTGTGGAATCATCCGGCGTTTCCATTGCGCTGGGCGCATCGCTGGCCGCCAAAATACTTGTCGAACTGGAGCCGGGCTAAATGCAGGTATTGCTTACGGGAAACCCGAACGTGGGGAAAAGCGCGGTGTTCTCGCGGCTGACGGGGCTGGCCACAATCTCGGCAAATTACCCCGGCACCACGGTAACCGTCAAAAACGGCACGGCGCAGCTCGCCGGGCGCAGTTATAGCCTGACGGACGTGCCCGGAACCTACAGCCTTGAGCCGTCCTGCGAGGCGGAGAATGCCGCCTGCCGGCTGATCAAAAGCGACGATGTCAGCCTTTTCATTCATGTGCTCGACGCGACCGCTCTGGAACGCAACCTGTTCTTCACGCTGGAAATTCTTGAGCTGGCCCGCCCGACAATACTGCTGCTCAACAAGTTCGACATAGCGAAACGCCAGGGCATTGACATTGACTGCGCGAAACTGTCCGCCGCGCTGGGCGTGGCGGTGGTGCCGTTCATAGCGGTCACGGGTGAAGGCGTGGGGAAACTGGCGCGTGAAGCCGGGAAAATAATCGCCGGGCACCCGGCACCGGGTCCGCGCCCGGCAATGATGTCCGATACGCAGAAATGGCAGTTTATAGGCGCATTGAGCCGCCGCGTTCAGGTCATCCGGCACAAACACGCCTCGTTCGCGGAAAAACTGCAGGCCTTGTCCATGCGGCCCGCCACGGGCCTGCCGCTGGCGGCCGCAGTACTGCTGCTCGCGCTGGCCGGCGTGCATTATCTCGGCGAAGCGCTGATAGCGTTCGCGCTGGATCCGGTTTATGAAAACTTTTATCTTCCGCTGATCACTTTCGCGCTTTCGCCACTGCAGGACGGGGTTATAAAAACCCTGCTTTCCGGCGGGCCGGATCCCGCGGCGGCAAATTTCGGCCTGCTGGCCGGCGCGGTGCATATCGCCGCCGTGGAAGTGTTCGCCTATGTCCTGTCGTTCTACTGCCTGCTGGGCTTGCTGGAGGATACCGGGTACCTGGCCAGAATCGCGGTGCTGCTTGATAACGCACTGCACAAAGTCGGCCTGCACGGACACGCCAGCATCCCGATAATAATGGGTATGGGCTGCAAGGTGCCGGGTATACTGGCGGCGCGCACTCTGGCGACCCGGCGCGAACGCATTATCGCGCTTTCGATGACGCTGCTGCTCGCGCCCTGCATTTCCCAGACCGCCATGATAATCGGCGTTATCGGCCCGCAAGGCGAGGGGTATGTGCTGGCGGTGTTCGCCGCGCTGGCGGCGGCGGGACTGGCGGCGGGCGCGGTCCTGCACCGGCTGTCGCGCGGCGATTCGCCGGAACTGCTGCTCGAAATTCCGCCCTTCCGCCTGCCGCTGTACGGCCCTTTCATGCTCAAGCTGCGGCTGCGGCTGGCGGAATATATCGTGGAAGCCATGCCGATGATAATGGCGGGCGTGCTGATCATCAATATCGCGGAAATGGCGGGCCTTGTTCATCTGGCGGAAGAACTGTTCCGCTGGCCGGTCGTCCGGCTGCTGGGCCTGCCGCCGGAAACGGTATCGGTGATCGCGCTGGGGTTTCTGAGAAAGGACATTTCCATCGCGCTGCTCGCGCCGTTCGGCATGACCGGCGAACAACTGGCGGTGGCGGCGGTATTTCTTTCCATGTATATGCCGTGCGCTGCGACACTGCTGGTCATGCTGCGCGAAGCAGGATTGAAAGACTGCGCCCGCGTAACGGCTTTCAACCTGCTGGCCGCGCTCGTCACCGCAGGCCTGCTGAACCTGCTGTTCCATTTAATCTGACGAAACGGCACAACCCGGGCTTTCTCTATTGAAAGGAAACGGCGTAAATAATATCATATTGCCATGAGATCATCGCTTCCATGGCTTGCGTTGTTTGTGTTCTGCGGGACAGGGTTTGCCGCCAGCGCGCGCAATATCGTCGAGCTTGGCAACACCTACCTGCATCTGGATTTCTGTTCCGAAAAAAAGGATATCTGCCGCACGGTGCGGGTCATACTGCCGGACAATTACACAACCGAAAACGCGGTCTATCCTTCTTTTTATATGATTGCGGACTCGGGCGGAGCGCGCGGCTGGCAGACCGAACAGGTCACGCGCCAGCTCCTGAAAGCCAGAATCACGCCGCCAATCATACTGGTGGAAATCGAGCCGGCGGAAGTTTCAACCGCGCCCGTCGCCGCCGGCCGCCAGGCGGAGTTCGTCGCGCGCGAACTGGTACCGTATATTGACAGCAATTTCCGCACGCTGCACAGCTCCGACAACCGCATTATCGCCGCCGCCGGCGAAGACTGCAAAACAGCGCTCGCAATCCTGCGCAGCTATGACAGCTTCAGCCGCGGCGCGCTGTTTTCGCCGCTCGTGCCGCAGACGGACGTAAAAAAAACCGGCTTCAACGACCCCAGGCTGAAGCTCTGGCTTGATGCCAGCCCCGCCGACGGATCGGAGCCGGGCCCCAATTTTCTCACCGAACCTGTTGCCCGGCTGACGGCGTTCGCCGCAGCCCTGAACAACAGCCCGTTCCTTTACGGGCACAATTACCTGACCGCGCTGCGCGAAACGGCTTTATTCGCGCCGGGCGAAAAAGCCGCCCGGCTGAAAGACGCGCTCACCTTTCTCTCCGACGGACCGGGGTTTGAGCCGGTGTCGGTTTCCGGGCGCGTTTCCGGCAGAAAGGCGGGGCTCAACCGCGTACCGGAAAACATACTGTTTTCGCTCAAAACCCGTTACAGAAACGGCATCACCGCCGACCGCATTCCCAGGGAAAACGAAATCAGGGTTTCGCCGCCCTATTTCGGATATCGGAACGGGCTGCTGACACTGCGTTACGGCGCGGCGCCCGGCCCGGTAACCGTAACGGGCAGGCTGGGCAAACTGACGGGTTCGGCCAAAGTGTCGGTGGTAAAAAAAGCGGCGGACAGTTTCATGGTGACATTTACCGTAACCGCTCCGAAAGACACTCCTGAAAACGCGAAAATATACCTGTCCGGCAACAGCGCCCTGCTTGGAGGCGGCAAACCGGACGGGATTGCGCTCACACCCGGCAAAACCGGAAGCCGCCATTACCGGTTCAGCCGGCGGTTTCCCGCAGGCACGGCTTTGCGTTTCAATTTCACGCTGGGCGATTGCGATACCGCGGAAAAAGATTCGCGGGGCAATTTCCTGCCGCCCCGGCAACTGCTGGTTACGGCTGACGCGTCAATAAATTTCCGCCCGGCGGCGTGGCTCTCGTCCGACCAGATAAAGAGCAGGAATCTGGCGAAAAAAATCCAGTTGAAGGTTCTGTCGCCGGCGAAAGCGGCAGGCATGATCGCCGGCCCGATCAAATACCGGACGGACCCGGCAAAATATACGCATCTGCAAAAGATATTCCCGAAACCGCCGCCCACCGCCGTTTCAACGCATACCGTTTCAGATACCGCGCCCGCCGCCGATACCAAACCGGATACGCAGGCTGCTGTGGCCGCCGCGCAAAACAAATAACGCCTGACTTTTTTGCCGCGCGACGGAAGTTATCAACAAAACTTTTGAAAATGCATATTTTAAAAATTTTGTAAACGGTTTTTTTTAAAATTTACACAGGTCAAGGCCAGTTTATCCACACCCGCAGCGCAAATGCAATAAAAAAGCGTTTTTTTATGCACAAACAGCACCCGGACAGGATCTTACGTCGAGAAACCTCTTTAAAAACAGTCCGTTCAATTGGAGAATCAACCTGGAACTGCCGGACTTATCAACAACTTCGTCAAGTTATCAACAGATGTTGGCAAATTAATACATTCCGGCATATTCAACTCTGAAAAAACCGCCTTTGAGGTTATCAACACGCTGTCAACGCATACGCTCCGCGCCAGTTTTTGTCTGCGCTTTATTATGTTGCTATAATACCATTGCTATGAAAAACATATTGTTCATTTTTTCAGTGATAACAGTTTTCGCGCTGGCAGGCTGCGGATATAACTCCATCTATAAAAATCCGAAGCAACGGGAAGAGGCATTGCGGGCGGAGCAGGATATGCAGTCCGTGCGCGAAATGGTGCGCACCAAACAGCTGCCAAAAATAGAATTCGAGTCCAACTCGGCGGTGCTGCTCCCGCAGTCTTACAGAACGCTTGATCTGATCTCCGAAATCCTGCTCAATTACTCGAACATGAAACTGACAGTGGAAGGCCACTGCGACGATATCGGCTCCGACGATTATAACGACGCGCTCTCGCTGGCCCGGGCCAAAGCCGTCAAATCCTATCTGGTGGAACTGGGCGTTTATCCCGATTATATCCGGACGAAAGGCTACGGCAAGCGCCGGCCGGTCGTTTACGGAACCGACGACGAGGCGCGCGCGCTTAACCGCCGCGTCGAATTCACGCTTACCACCCGGTCGTGGCAATCGGTATTTTAGCCATTGACGCCGGAGCTTGCTTTTTTTCCGTTATTATGCAATTTTGTAAAGGGTAACAGGACGCACGTTATTACTTCAAGGAGATTCCAGTATGATTGATCTGGTAAAAAATCTTGCTTCGGTCAACCGCAGAACCAAGGGATCCGTGATCCGGGAACTGCTCAAACTGACCAACAAGCCGGAAATAATATCTTTCGCCGGGGGGCTGCCCGACCCCGACGCGTTTCCCACAAAAGAAATCGCGGAAGTCACCCAGCACGTTCTGGCGACCAACGCGAAAAACGCTTTGCAATACGGCCCGACCGAAGGCGTGGCCGAGCTGAAAACCGAAATCATCAAAATGCTCAAGGAGGACGAGGGGATTGACGCGGTGCCCGAGGAAATCCTCATCACCTCCGCGAGCCAGCAGGCGCTCGACATAATCGGCAAGGCTTTTATTGACCTGTCCGACCCGATCATCGTGGGCGTGCCTACCTATCTAGCGGGCCTGCAGGTGTTCAAAGGCAACGGCGCGGAAATGATAGGGCTCCGATCCGACGGGGAAGGCATTCTGCCTGAAGACCTTGAAGAACGCCTTAAAAAACTGCGCTACGAGGAAGAACACTATAAATTCCTTTATCTGGTGCCCGATTTCCAGAACCCGACCGGAACCACGCTGTCGCAGGAACGGCGCAGGAAAATAATCGAACTGTCCGCCAAGTACGATCTGGTGATCATCGAAGATTCGCCCTACCGCCAGATCCGCTTCGAAGGCAAGGCGCCGGACATGCTTTACAAGCTCGACACGACCGGCAACGTGATCAGCCTGTTCACTTTTTCCAAAACCATGGCGCCGGGCCTGCGGGTAGGCTTTATACTGGCGCAGCCGGAGCTGATCCGCCGGTTCGCGCTGCTCAAACAGAGCATTGACCTGTGCACTTCGCCGTTTACCCAGCTGGTAATCGCGGAATTCATGAAGCGGGGCTACCTCAGGCCGCACACCGATTCCGTGGTGGCGAACTACCGCGCCAAACGCAATCTGATGATCAAGGTCCTGAAGGAAACCATGCCCGCCGGAGTCACCTGGACCGAGCCGCAAGGCGGCCTGTTTCTGTGGCTGAGCCTGCCGCCGCACATGGATGCGGTTGCGATGTTCCCCAAAGCGATTGAAAAGAACGTCGCCTATGTTATCGGAGAGGCGTTCCATTGCGACGGAAGCGGCCGCAACACCATGCGCATAAACTTTTCCTACGCCACGCATGAACAGATAGTGGAAGGCATTACCCGCCTTTCCAATGTTATCAAGGAAAATATCTGACGAAACCCTGCCTCTTGAAAAGGCGGCCCTGACAGGGCCGCCTTTTTTAATGCCGCAAGGAACCGTTCCGCTGCCTGCCGCCACGGCGAGAACCCGGCGTGAAAACCGGGGGCGGAAAGGGTCGTCACGGCAACTGGCATCGGTGACTCTGCCCGGCACGCCGGCGGCATTACGGCGCGCCCCCGTTTTCGACGTGGACGGCAAACGGCATGAACCGCACGGCAAGGCGAACGCAACACCGCTGAAGGCGCTCGCGTCAAAGACAGGCGCTTTGGACAAGACGACCATTCATTGAAAACCGGAAGTGTAAAATTCACCGCATCAGGAAAACAACGGCTGCCGGATTTCCTGCGCGGACAGATACATAATAGTCCATTATTGGTATAATTCTTTTATGCGATTTCTTCACACCGCCGATCTGCATCTCACTTCGCCCAGAAAAGCCGAAGGCACGCACCGGCTTGAAGTGCTGCGCACGCTTTGCCACATGGCGCGCGAATATGACGCGCTTGTCATCGCGGGCGACGTTTTCGACAGCGCCGCCGAAGCGCCCGCCCTGCATGAAACGGTGAAAGAAATACTCACCTCGATCAATCCCGTGCCGGTGCTGATAGTGTCCGGCAACCACGATCTTCTGCGCGGGGACAACCCGTTCGACGGACGGTATGATTTCGGGCAGGGCATCAATGTGCGGCTGCTGGCGGCTTCGCCGTTCGAAAAAATCGAAATCGCCGGCGCGGTATTTTACGGGTTCCCGTTCCAGCAGTCAAAAACGACCTCGGAACTGTTCCGGGAACTGCCGCCGCCGGAACTAAGCAAGCCTCGCGTAGCGGTTTTGCACGGCACGCCGTGGGACATTCCCGAACTGTCGGGGTTCGCCGCGGGCGCGGAAAACGCCGAGGAAGGCGGCGACCTGATCATTAAAAACGACGATCTGCGCCAGGCGCGGTTCGTTTACGCCGCGCTGGGCCATATTCATAAACCGGCCGTCTGGCAGGCGGAACGCTGCACTCTTTCATTCCCCGGCGCGCCGGACGCGGTGCGGATAACGGAAACCGAGGGCGGCACGGCCAACGCTGTTGAAATTGACAAGGAAAGCAAAATTACGGTGACCAGGCTGCCGGTGCCCGGCGCGCTCCGGGCGCTGCGCAAACAGTTTTTCGTTTTCCCCGGCGGAGAAGACGAATTTTTCGATAAAGCCGACGCTTTCCTCGCCGCAAACGGCGCCGCTTTCCGCACCGGAATCGTGGTGGAAGGCATTGCGGACCTCAACCGGGTGCAGGAACACTGCCTTACTCTGGGCGACAAATGGCGCGGCCTGCCCGTGCCGCCGCATTTCCGCGTGCGGGCCGAACAGACTCAGGACAGCTCGAGCGACATGATCATATACACTTTCATCCGCAAGATGCAGGAAATGAGCGCGGAGGAAATGTCCGACGACAAACGCGATTTCCTGCGCCGCTCGCTGGTAATAGGCTGGCGCGCGCTCACCAACAAACCGCTCGATCCCGAATCGCTTACGGAACGGCTGATATGAAACTGGAACAGCTGACCCTGAAAAATTTCGGCGCGCTGGGCGACCGGTCATTCGACTTTCACGGCAGGTCAGCCGTGCTGTACGGCCCGAACGAAGCGGGCAAAACCACGCTGATTGACGCGGTCACCGCCGCGATGTTCGGCGCGCCTCGCGGCAACACCACTTTCGGCAAAAAATATTTCGCGCGCTACGGCGGCGCGGCGCAGGCGCAGGTACGGCTGAAAACAAACGAGGGAACTCCGGTTGCGGCGGCGCAGGACGCGCCTCTTCAGCCCGCCGCGGATTTTCCGCCGGAACTGTTCAGGACGCTGCTCACCATCCGCGCAGGCGACGCGCACATAGCGCACGAAGAACGCAATTTCATGGAGGCGTTCACCAACCGGGTGCTGGGCGGCGGAAAAGTGAACCTGGGAAGGGGCATGACGGAAGTCCGGAAAATCTACTCGCCCGACCGCCGGAGCCGCTGGTACACGCTGCTCACCGAAGCGCAGGACACGCTTAACATGCTGCGCGCCAAAATTTACAAAACAGGCGATATTGAAAGCTCGGTCCGGGCCAGAAACGAGCTTTCGGCGCTGATAGCGGAACATGCCGCCGAGCGCGACAGCCTGGCGCAGCGGAAAATCCAGCTTGAGGCGGAGCGGGCGCTTGCCGCGCTCGACGAACTGAAAAAACTTCAGGCCGAGCTGCTGGGCACGGAACGGGAAATTGACAATCTGAGCGGAGTCAACCGCAATATTTACCAGTACTACCGCACGCTTGACGAAGAAGTGAAAGGCCTGCTGGCGAAAAAACGCTCGCACGGCGCGCGGCTGGCCGAACTCGAAAAAAACATCGCCGACCAGCAGGGCGCGAAAGCCGCGCTTGAAGCGCTCGCGCTGAACATGCCCTCGCAGGACTTGCGGGAAGACGCCAGCCGCGCGCTGGCACGGTACCGCCGGAGCCAGGAACTGGCCGCCGCTCTGGCCGGCGGCGGAAACGCCGGGCTGTCGGCGACTGCCGGACTGACGGCTGCCGTCGCCATGATCGGCGGGGGAACCGCGCTCGGCTGGCAGTGGTACGCGGCCTGGGCGGCTGGACTGGCGGCGGGCGCGCTCGCATATTTTCTCGCGCGCAACATGGCGGTTTTTTCGCCGGCGGCTGCTAAAGCGCGCCATGAGCTTGAAGAGGCGAAATCCGCCTATCACGGCGCTCTGGCCCGCCTGGGCGATGGCTGGACGGGCTCCGGGCCCGCGGAAACCGCCGCGAAATTCGAGCGCGCAGAGCACGAATTCCAGCGCACGAGCGGCAAACTGGAAACGGTGCGCGCGCTTCTGTCCGAGCTGGAGCGCAGGCTGGCCTCCGAAAAAGCCCAGCTCGCCGAAACGGAAGCCACTTACAGCCAGTTCTCCGGCAAGCTGGAGCGCGAGCTGGCCGCGCTCGGCGCGGCCAGCGTTGACGCGCTCAACGGCAAGGTGGAAAAACTGGAATACCTTTTCTGCTCGCGCGACGACCTTGCAGGCAGAATAGCGCGCGAAGTGGGAACCGCGGGCAAAGACGTCAAGCCCGCGCTTGAGCTGAGAATTCAGGAACTGCAGCGCGCGCTTCCGCCCGAAGCGGAGGGCGCCGCTCCGCGCTCCGCGCGCGAAATAGAGCTGGATCTCAAACGCACCGACAAGGAGCTGCAGTCGCTCGGCGCGCAGCTTGAACAGGACCGCCGGAATATGGCGGAAAACAACGAAAAACTGTCCCGGCTCGAAGGCGAGGTGGGCATGCCCGCCGCCGAGGTGTTCGTGCGCGAGCGCAAACTGGAAAATGAGATAAACGACATCATCCGCTGGCGTGACGCGGCGGAGGAGGCATACCGGCTCCTGTCGGAAATCTCCAAAGCGAACGAAGACATGGTGCGCAACTGCGTGGAAAACGCCGCGCCCGTTTTTTCCGCCCTGAGCGGCGGAGTGTACACCAGTCTTGAGCTGCGCGGCGGCAACCCCTTTGAGGAAAACGGCATGACCGTGGTGCACGGCGAGCTCGGCGCGCATCCGGTGGAATGGCTCAGCAGCGGCGCGCAGGATATTCTGTGGCTGGCGGTGCGGATTATTTTCGCCTCGTCCGGCTATGCGCGTCCGGCGTTCATGATTCTGGACGAGCCGTTCCACGCGCTTGATCCGGGCCGCACGGCAAACGCTTTGAAAGCGCTTACGGAAGGCGCGCTGGCCGACTGGCAGTTCATCATCCTTACCAAAGATCCCGCCGTGACTTCGCTCGCGCAGGAAGCCGGTTTTTCAAGACTAGACTTAATAACGCCCGTTCAGGAGCTGAAATGACCAATCGTTCAGACAGGAAGGTGCTTTACGCCGCGCTGTGCGTGGCAGTTTCAAGCGCGTTTTTAGTGGGCGGTTACGAATTCGCCCGCAATTCCGCGACAACGCTGTTCATGCAGACGCTGGGCACTGAAAACATGCCCTACGCGCTGGCGGTGGTGCCGGTGGTGATGTTCGGCATGATATATCTGTTCGGGAAAGTGCTGTCGAGAACAGGCCCGCTGCGCGCAATGCTGCTGAGCATGGCTGTAACTGCGGCGGTGATGACCGGGGCCTATTTCGGCGTAAGAAACGGCAGCCCGACAGCAGCCGCGCTTTACTACATTTTCGCGCAGGCTTACATCGTGGTGCTGGTCGAGCAGTTTTGGTCGTTCATAAACAGCACGCTCGACAGCACACAGGCCAAACTTTATAACGGCATAGTGGCCGGGATCGGCGCGCTGGGCCCGATAGCGGCCGCTTATTTCATCCATTCCTATGTAACGCGGATCGGCACGGAACAACTGCTGCTGTGGAGCGCGGCCACACTGCTCCCCTCGGCGCTGATGATTATTCTGGCCTACCGCTACGCGGGCGAACCGGAGCCCACGGAAGAAGAATCGGGCGGAAAGGCCGGCACGCTGCACCTCTCCCTTATCCTGGAAACAAAGCCGCTGCTGATTCTGATGGGCATAATTTTTCTTACCCAGGTGCTTTCAACCGTGCTGGAACTGAAGTTCAACCACATACTGGAAATGACGATTATCGAGAAAAACGCGCGTTCCGCGTTTCTCGGCGGGTTCTGGATGAAAGTGAACATGCTGTCTTTCGTTCTGCAGTTCGTGGCCACGCCGATACTGCTGCGCAAACTTTCGGCCCGGGCTGTAATGGTGGCCATTCCCGTCATTCACCTCACGCTGGCGGCGGGCCTGCTGGTTTCGCCCACGCTGGCGGTCGCTTCGGCCGCGTTCATAGTATTTAAAGGGCTGGACTATTCGCTGTTCCGCGCGGGCAAGGAACTGTTTTATATCCCGCTGTCGTTCGACGCGCGCTACCGCGCCAAGCAGATCGTGGACGCGTTCACCTACCGTTTCTCCAAAGGCATCACGGCAACGGCGCTCAGCATCTGGAAAACGATCGCCGGCAGCGTGCCGCCCGTCGCTTACCCCGTAATCGCGCTGGCGGCGGCGGGCCTGTGGATCCGGCTGGCCGTGCCGCTGACCGAAAAATATGACGGCAATGCCAAAAAATGAGCGCGCGCCATACCCTGTGGTGCGCGGTATGGGAGCTGACGCTCGGCTGTAACCTGAGGTGCATCCATTGCGGCGCCACAGCCGGCAGTCCGCGCGAAAACGAACTGACGACGGAAGAAGCTCTGGCTTTGTGCGACGATCTCAACCGCGCCGGCTGCCGCGGCGTCGCCCTGATGGGGGGCGAACCGTTTTTGCGGCCGGACTGGCTGGCAATCGCGAAACGGATACGGAAAAACGGCATGGAGCTGTCCGTCATCACAAACGGGCTGGCGGGCACGCCGGAAACGGCGGACAGGCTGGCTGAGCTTGCCCCGCGCGCAGTCGCCGTCAGCCTCGACGCGGGCGAACCAGCCCTGCATGACCGCATCCGCGGCAGGGCCGGCGCGTTTGAAAGCGCGTGGGCGTTTATCGGCCTGTGTCTGGCCCGGAAACTGCCGGTCAGCGTCATCACCACGGTGCACAAGCAGAATATCGGCGAACTGGAAAAACTGGAAACGCTGCTGGCCGGTAAAAATATCGCCTGGCAGATCCAGACCGCAGGCGGCGAAGGCAAACGCTTCCGCCGCGAACTGCTTCTGGACGGCGACGAGTTTTATTCCGTGGGGCTCTTCATAGCCAACCTGCGCCGGAAATACAAACCGCACCAGCTGGCGGTGATCGGCGCGCACGATCTGGGCTATCACTCGCATATCATCCCGAACCTTATGCTCGCCAGATGGGAAGGCTGCCAGGCCGGCATACGGGTGCTGGGCATACGGAGCGACGGCGGGGTTAAAGGCTGCCTGGCGATGAACGACGATTATCTGGAAGGCAATATCCGCCGGCGCCCGGTTTCCGAAATCTGGGCGGATCCCGGCGCGTTCGCATACAACCGCCGGTTCGACCCGCGCCGGCTCGGCTCCAACTGCGCGGGCTGCGATTTCGCCAGAACCTGCCGCGGCGGCTGCAACGAAATGTCTTTGATGGCGACTGGCGTAAAACACAACGATCCTTACTGCTTCCTGAAAATAGAAAAGAAATTCCTTGAAGCCGAACTGCGCAATCCGGTGCGCCGCGCGGTTCTCAAACTGCGCCAGAAAGTGAACCGCAAGGTGCAGGACGAGCATCCCCTGTTTAAACTGTTTGGCGGGAAGCGCTGATGAAAATCAACGCGGCGTGCGGGCTGGATTACCGGCCGGGCTATCTCAACATTGACGGGTTCGAAGACGCCGTGGCCGACCGCATTATGCCGCTGTGCCGCATTGACCTGCCCGACGAATGCGCCGATGAGCTGCTCGCCCGGCAGGCGCTGGAACACCTCGGTTTTTTCCGGACGAAGCATTTTCTGGCGGAGAGTTTCCGGCTGCTCAAGCCCGGCGCGACCCTCATTCTGGAAACGCCGGACATTGAAACCTCGTTCGCCCGGTTTGCCGGGCAGGACCGCGCCGGCCGCGAAAAACTGGCGCAATGGATTTTCGGGCTGGAAACCGGCGGGATGGCGCATCCGTTCTGTTTTCCGCGGGAACTGCTGGAAGAAACCGTCGCCGCAGCCGGATTCTCTCCAACCGAGCTGGTGCGTTTTGAAACCCCCGACGGACAGCCCGCGCTCAGGCTGTCCGCCCGCAGAAACGCCGCCGCGCCGGCCCTGCTGTTCATGGCGGAATTGCGGCGGGAACTGCTGGCCGCCGGGCTGTGCCCGTTTACCGAAGAACCGGCCTGCGCAGCGCGGGAAGAACTGTTTGCGGAAATGCAATCCGCGCTTGAAGCCTATTACAGCGGCAAAACAACCGGGCCGCTGGCGGACTGCATGATTTTCTCGCTGGAAAACGCGGAACTGGTCCGCCGGTTTTTCATGACCCTCGCCGCCCGCGAAATACTGCCACGCAAATACGCCGCCTGCGCGGCCGGGCTGGCCGACAAACGGTTCCGCGCCGAACTGCTGCTGCGCATAACCGGCGCGCCGCTTGAGCCGGACCGGCAGGCGGCCGGGCTGGCCTGCGCCCGCTCGCTTGTGCGGGCGGCGGCGGCCGGCCTGCTCACGGGCGGCGATATAAGCGATTATCTGCCTGCGGCTCCCCGGCCCGGTTCGCTGCCGGAATGCGACCTTTCGGCGCTTGATGAAAGAACCTTGCAAAACCGCTCAATGCGGACATGCGCCAAAGCGGTCAAACTGGTCCATACCGGCAATCCCGCCGACGCGCAACACCTGTTAACCAGCGCTCTTGCGCTGTTTCGCCAGAATTTCCGCGCGTGGTGGAATCTGGCGCGGCTGGCAAGACTGACCGGCGACACCCGTCTTGCGGATTCCTGTTTCGACCGCGCGCTCCAATGCCTTGCGCTTAACCCCGGCCTGGACAGAACCGGCTCTACTGCAAAGAACATATTGCTAGACAGAACCGGAAAATGTATAACTTGTTTAGACGGGGTTTTTACCGTCAAATCCAAGGAGGAAACATTAAAATGAAAGTTTCATCAAAACTTGCCCTTGCGGGAATTTTTTGTGCCGGCGCAGTAGCGTTAGTCGCCGGATGCGCCAAAAAGGAAGTCCCTGCGGAAACAATACCGGTTCCCGAACAGGCCGCACCCATCGCAATTGACACCACCACCACACCAGCTCCCGCGGCAGTTTCGGCCGAAACAACTCCGGCCGTACAGTAATTTAACACAGGATCACAATCCGGCGGACAAACGGAACCTTTCAAAAAGCGTTATGTCCGCCGGATTGGAACAATATGACGAAAAAACTGGAAGCAATAGGCGCTAAAACCGGCCTCGCCAGACAGGACGTGCGCCGCCTGTGCGGTTTCGGCGTCCTGAGCATGGCCGGAGCATTGCTGGCCCTGCTCTGCGCGGGCTGTTGCGGAAACAGGAACGTTCCCGCCGGAAACAATGCCGGACCGGATGACCCGCGCGAACCGGTCCTGACGCGCGACAGCCGCGAACAACCCGATCCCCGGCAAGCCGGGCCCGGTCCGGCCGGGGAGCCTGCCCGCCGGACCGACAGGTCGCCCTGGGAAGGCTATCCGGCCGGCACCCGTTACGCAACCGTTTCGCCGAAAGATTTTTAAGCCCGTATTTCAACCCCCGCACATCCCGCTCTCGCTGAATTTTCGCAGACAAAGGAGCGCCCGTTTATGGAAGAACCGATACCGCAGAAAAAACTTTACCGAAGCACACGCGACAGCAGCATATGCGGAGTGCTGGGGGGGCTGGCGGAATATCTGTCGGTTGACCCCGCGCTGATGCGCGCGCTGTTTCTGCTGAGCCTGTTTCTGACGGCGTTTCTCCCGCTCGCGCTGGCGTATTTCGCCGCTGGTTTCATAATGCCGCTTCCGCCGGACGGGTTCAAGCCGCCCGAACTAAAACGCCGTTTTTTCCGCTCGACGGATGACCGCAAACTGCTGGGCATTATCGGCGGACTGGCGGAATATTTCAAGCTGGATCCGACACTTCTTCGTCTGGCCTTTATTTTCGCGCTTTGCCTGACCGCAATCGCGCCCGGGATAATCGGCTATTTCGCGGCTTATTTCGTTGCGCCGGATAACCCTGCGCCGCAGGCCTGACCCGCCGCGTTTTCACCGGTCGGTTTTTCTTGACGGGAAAACCGGACTGTCTGTTTTTATCTTCTAATAGTTACATTTATGTATAATAGCTGAGGATGAAAAGCTATAACCGCGCGGAAATCAAGGAAGAAATAGCCGCCGTAACCGTTTCGCTCGCCATAGTGCTGATGACGGGCACGTTCGGTTATATGATTGTGGAGGACTGGAATTTCCTGGACTCCCTCTACATGACGGTCATCACGCTGGCGACGATAGGATATGGAGAGACGCACCCGCTCTCGCCCGCAGGCCGGATATTCACCATTTTCCTTATTTTCGGCGGACTGGGCTTTGTGGCCTATTCATTCTCGCTTATCACGGCTATTTTCGTGGGCGGGCACCTGACGGATGTTTTCCGGCGGTCCCGGATGGCAAAGCGGATCTCCTCGCTAAAAAACCATTTCGTGATCTGCGGCGCGAACGCCACAGGCATGTGCATCGCCAGCGAACTTAAGGCGGGCGGCGGCAAATATGTGTTTGTGGACGCCAATGCGTCCGCGGCCGAACAACTCCTCGCCGCGGGGCACCCTGTCATCTGCGGCGATCCGACCGACGATGACGTGCTCAAAACCGCCGCCATCACCCGCGCGCGCGGCCTGTTCAGCGCGCTGGAAGGCGACCGCGACAACGCATTCGCCGCGCTGACCGCAAAAACCCTTAACCCGGCGCTGAAAGTGGTTTCCCGCCAGCGGGATGAGGGCGCGGCCCGCAAACTTTTCCAAAGCGGCGCGGACGCGGTCGTAAACACCGCCGGCATAGGCGCTCTGCGGATGGTTTCGGAAATGGTGCGCCCGAAAGCAGTAGCGTTCATGGACCTTATCCTGCGGAAGAATTCCGGCACGTTCATAATAGAGGAAATACCGGTTCCGCGCGGTACCGGCCGCACTTTCGCGCAATTAAACGACATGCCGGGCGTAAAAGTGCTGGCGGTGCGCCGGCCTCGGGATCAGGACTACTCGATCAATCCGCCCCGGGCCAGCTGCTCGTAGTCACCGGCACGGAAAACAAAATAAGGCAGTTCCGAGAATCGCTGCAGACCAAACTGGAGGACCAATGAGAAACTTTTGCTTTCCAATCAATTTAATTCTGGCGGCGCTGCTGGCCGCCGCGGCAGTCACACCGGCGGCGGCGCAGAAAAAACCTGCCGCCTCGGGCTTTCTGTTCATCGAGCAGGGTTATACCCCGCAGGACAGCAAGGAAACCATTGTGGACGAGCCGGTGAAAAAAAAGGTGAAAAGGAAAATCCAGTACACCGGCAATAACGGACAGCCTTATTATCTGGACGAATACAATTACGCGCCACCCGTCAAATCCGAACAGCAGGAAAGCAACGAGGCTTATCAGGACTACCTCGACAGCAACGCAAGTTATGACGACGAAGCGTATGACCCGCAGTATCACAGCCGCGACAGCGCGCCGCGCAAACCGGCCGGTGAATCAGACCGCTATACCCGGGTTTCCGGGCCGCGCAAAACGACCGGCGGGCCGGCGGAGACTGAAGACCCTTATGCCAATCCCCGCCGCAACACCGGCCCGCGCGGTCACAACTCCCGCTATTATCGCGGCTACTATGACGAACGCTCATCCCGGCGCTATGAGCGCGGCGAATGGACGCCAATCCTGCTGGAGCCGGTGAAAGTGTCGGTCTGGTCGGCGCGAACAACCCCGAAAGACATGATTATCTGGCTGCCCCGGCTGGGGCTTGACCTTTCCGGCAACGCCTATGACAGCGACGGCAATTCCTATTCCTACGGAAAAACGCTCAAAGTCTGGACTCTGGAAAACTACATTCATTACGGCATTACCGATAAATTCGAGGCGGCGCTGGTGCCCACCCTGCGCTACTCGCCCGACAATACCGACAGCAGTTTCGCAATAACGGACACGCCGCTTTATGTGCGCTATATGTTCAAGGACAGCCTCAGCGAGCCCGCCTTCACCGGTTTTGCCCGGCTGATCCTGCCAACCGACTCGGCCGATTCAACCACCCATTTCGTGCATGGCTACGGCCTGCAGATCACCGCGCCGTACCGGCCGGTCATGGTGCATGTGAACCTGTCTTACAATTTCGTGTCCGAAATAAACAATGTGGATCCCGGCAATTACCTCGAATACGGCGCGAACTGCGAATACTATCCGCTGGACAGCCGCTTCAACCTCATGCTGGAACTGGGCGGCACTTTTCAGGGCAAAACTGAAATACGCGGCATAACCGTCGCCGACACAAGCTCAAGCGAATTCCATATCTCGCCGGGTTTCGGGATAACCGCCGGCCGGGCGACCCGGCTTCAGTTCTCTTACACCCGCACGCTGTCCGGCGCGAATTCGGCCATAGAAAATATATTCCGCGTATCCATGACTTCGAAATTTCCGAAATTCAGCGAGATTTTCTACTGACATGCAATTAAGCGTCAAGGCGTTGAAAGACCACTATATCATCTGCGGAGCGAGCCATACCGGCCTCTTCATCGCCGAAGAACTGGCCAAAACGGCATACCCGTTCGTCATAATAGAAAACAACCACGATCTGGCGCACGAACTGCTGTACCGCAGTTTCCTGACCATAGACGCCGACGCCACGGAAGACCGCGCCCTTGCCATGGCGGCAATCAAACGGGCGAAAGGGCTGTTCTGCTGCCTGAAAAACGACCGCGACAACGCGTTCGTCGCGCTGACCGCGCGCATACTCAACC
>JAQVSV010000012.1 GCA_028700325.1 Elusimicrobiaceae bacterium
CGCGAGCCGCGCTATCCCGCGCCGCGGCTGCTGATTGCGCGGGCTCGGCGCGCGCAGGCGGAGCGGGAGCATAATCTGCCGCTGCTGCTTGCGGCGGCGGTTTCCTATGAGCGCGCACTGGAACTGAACCCCTATCATATTCTCGCTTATGACGAACTGGCCGGCATTTACCGCATGACCGGCAACGGCCGTGCGCTGGCCGGGCTTGCCGCGCGGCGCGCGGGTTATGTAACGTGGACGAGATGACAGAATTTCGGAACGGTTCACCGGGTGAAACGGCGCGGGTTTGGCCCGCGCCGTTAAAACGCGTCATGCGGAGCATGGCGCGGCTCCGGCCGGGCCGTACCTCCGGCCCGGGCTGGTTCATTATCTGCTGGTGGGTTGCGCTTGCCGCCACCGGCGGAGGGTTTTCCGGCAGCGTGTCAGCTTCCGGGTTCATGGGCGGGCTGCCGTGGCGCTCTCTCTGGTGGTATGCGCTGGCCGGCGGGCTGTGGTGTGCCGCGCTTGGCGGACTGATACGGACGCCGGATCTTGAAACCATTCTGCGGCGGCCGGCTTTTCCGCTGTTTGCCGGATGGACCGGCCTTGCCGCGCTGTTTTCGCCGGAGCCGTTTCTGTCTGTCGAGCAGGCCGCGCTTGTTGTTACTGGCGGGCTGGTTTATTTTTCCGCGGCGGTTTCGTTTGACGAGGCTGACCGCGAGGCGTTTTTCAAAACACTTGTCTGCGCCGCGTTTGTCTGCGCCGCGCTGGTGCTGTGCGCGGGGCTGATAACGGGTCAGGCGTTCAGTAGCTGCGGGTTTCTTTTCCCGCCCGGCGTCAACTATACCGCCGGGCTTGTGGCGGCGGGCGCGGCGGCCGCGTTTTCGATGCTGTGCGATCCCGGCTATGATATCCGGTACAGGCGGGCCATGTGGATTTTCTGGGCGTTCATGACGGCGATGATCGTGCTGATGCGAAGCCGCGGCGCGCTGGCGGGCGAGCTGGCGGCGGTCATGATGGTGCTGGCTGTACGCGGGCGGTACCGGGTTCTGGCGGGGTTTGTGCTGGCGGGGCTTGCCGCTTTGGTTGTTATGCCGGGCGGCTGGCTGGGCTATCTGATCAAGGCGGACGACGCGTTCGCGTTCTCGCGCCCCGAGATCTGGAAAACCGCGCTTTCGGCGGCGCTAGACAACCCGCTGTTCGGGCTCGGGCCGGGCCGGTTCGAGCGGTATTTCCTTCTGCATCAGTTTCCTTCTTTTGACGGGTTTGTCTATTACGGACGCTATACCGGGCTGGCGCACTGCCAGCCGCTGCAGGTCGCGGCGGAGACGGGCGTGGCCGGCGCGGTCTTTTATTTGTGTTTTATCGCCGGCTCCTTTTTCCGCACCGTCCGGCTGGCGCAGCCGCAGATAAAAACGCTCGCGGCGGCGGCCGCGCTGTTTGCGGCGTCGCTGGTTTCGGAAACGTTGTTCCTGCCGGTCAATTTCATGCTGTTCATGCTGCTGCTGGGCGTGTGCGGGCCGCTGGGGCAGGCTGCACCGGAATCTGCCGGAAAAGCCGCGCGCGCCGTTCTTGCCCTTTTCGCCGCTTTGTGGGTTGCGGGTGCGGCGTGCGGGGTTTTTCGTATTCGCGCGGCCGGATCGGAAGATCCCGGCATTCTGGCCCGCGCCGCCGTGGTCTATCCGTATGACGCGCAGCTTTGGGCTTTGCGCGCTGCTTCTGCCGCGGCGGAAGGGCCCGGCAGCCTGTGCCGGGCGCGGGCGTTTATGGAACGCGCGGCGGAGCTGTACCCCACCAATGCGGTGTATCTGTACCGGCTGGCGGGTTTTGAGGCGGCGTCAGGCGACGTCGCCGCCGCGCGCGGCACCCTGCTCCGCGCCGCGCGGCTGGAGCCCAACTCGCCCGCGCTGAACGCCATGCTCGCGAAAACCGAGCTTGCGCTGGGCGACGCGCCTGCCGGGCGCGCGGCTCTGAAAAAGGCCGCGCTGAACGCGGCCCGGTTCGGCGGACTGAAACCGCGCGGCGGGTACGCCCGGATCCTGCTCGGCGGGAAATAATGCGCCGCGCGGCTGTATGCGGCTGTTAAAATATGGAATAATCTAACTATGAAAAAACAGCTTTCCATTGCGGTCGGATTTCTTTTAAGCGCGGGGCTTCTGTTTCTGGTTTTGCGGCAGCTGGACTATAAAATGGTGGCGCAGGCGTATGCCCATGTGAAAATGTGGCATGTGCTGGTGCTGGCGCTGGCGGTGATGGCCGATCTGGCGGTGCGGGGCCTGAGGTGGAAACTGCTGGTGTCGCCTGTGGTGGACGCGCCCGCGTTCACCATGATCAAGCTGGAAACGATCGGGCTGGCCATGAACAACGTCCTGCCGCTGCGGCTGGGCGAGCTGGCGCGCACCACGATAGGGGCAGGCGTGCTGAAAATCCCGTTCGTGACGCTGCTTTCGACTATCGTGGTCGAACGCGCTCTCGACACAATTTCTCTTGGCGTGATTTTTGTGCTGGCCGCGCGGTTCGCGTCGGGCCTTGAACTGGTTCAGCGCTATGGCGCGGCCGTGTGGGTTCTGCTTGGAGCAATGCTTGCGGGGCTTGCCGCGCTGGTGTTTATGGACGTGCTGATCGAGCGCAACACCGTGGTGCGCGGACTGGCCGGCCGGTTCCCCCGGCTCGGCGGGCTCGCGCGCAGGATCGCGGTTGGCGCGGAGGCGCTGCGCAAGCCCCGGCTGGCCGCGCTTATTCTGTTTCTGGGGTTCGGGCTGTGGGCGGTGAACGCGTTCGGTTACTACTGGGGTGCGAAAGCGATGGGCATAGAGCCGGCGGTCGGCTACGGGCGCGCGATGCTGGTGCTGTGCACGTCGGCGATTGCGGTGTCGGTGCCGGCGATGCCGGGTTATTTCGGCACGTTCGAGCTGGCGATCCAGCGCATCATGATGGCGTGGGGCGTGGACAAGGATCTGTCGTTTGCCTACGCCGCGTTCATGCACATAAACATTTATATCGTGATGACGCTGCTGGGTGTCATCTTCCTGTATCAGACGGGGCATTCGCTCGGCGGAGTGTGGAAACGGCTTTCCGGGCGCGAGGCTGATTCCCAATGAGCGCGGAAGCCGGAGCGCAGGATTACCGCGACATCTCCGCCGTGGTGGTGAGCGCGAGTTTATGGCCGCATATCGGCGGCGCGGAGCGGCAGGCGCTTGAGCAGGCGCGCTATCTGGCCGCGCACGGGGTGCCGGTGCGCATACTCACCCGCCGCCTGCCCGGCACGCTGAAAAAAGAAAAGGTGCGCGGGGTTGACGTGCTGCGGCTGCCCGCGTTGGGCACGGCCGGTTTCATCAATTCGCTTTCGTTCATGTTTTCGCTGTTGTGGTGGCTGGTGCGGCGGAGCGGCGAGTATGAGGTGATTCATGTGCATTTCGCGTCGTCGCCGGTTCTGCCGGCGTGTCTGGCGGGCCGCCTGCTGGGCAAGAAGGTGCTTGCCAAAATAGGCGGCGGGGTGGAGGTGGGCGAAATTCCCGCTTCGATGAAAACCGTGCAGGGCCGCCTCAAGCTGTGGGCGCTGCGGCGGTTCAGGCCGCAGTTTCTGATAGTGAACAGGGATATTCTGCCCGACATGCGCAAAGCCGGGCTGGATACCGAAACCGCGCTCTATTTTCCCAACGCGGTTGACACCGACGCCTTCACTCCGGCCGAGCCGGACGAAAAAGCGCGCCTGCGCCGGGAGCTGGGCCTGTCCGCCGGGCCGGTTTTTATTTTCACCGGCCGGTTCGCCGCCGAAAAACGGCTTGACTGGCTGGCCCGCGCGTGGGGCCGGGCGGTGAGCGAGGCGGGGCCGGACTGCAGGCCGGCGCTGCTGCTGGTGGGAGAGGGCGAGAAACGCCCGCTGATAGAGTCCGCGGCGCGCGATAACGGCGCGCTTGATAAAACTCTTTTCCTGACCGGCCGGCGCGACAACGTGCTGGACTATTACCGCGCGGCGGACGTGTTTGTGCTTACCTCGATGTCGGAGGGGCTGTCGAATTCGATGCTGGAGGCGATGGCGTGCGGGCTGCCGGTCGTGGCTTCCGCGCTCGCCGGCGCGATGGACGCCGTGCGGGACGGGCATAACGGGTTCCTGTTCAGGCAGGACGACGAAGCCGCGCTGCGCGCCATTCTGGTCCGGCTTATGAAAGAGCCGGAGCTGGCGCGCCGCGGCGGCGCGGCGGCGCGGACGGTCGCCGTAGAGCGGTTTCCGATGTCCGCGCTGGGTCCGAAACTTATCAGGCTGTATAAAGAAGCGGCGGGGAGCTAGCCATGTGCGGGATTTACGGAATTTTCAATTACGGATCCGGCCAGCCGGTCGGCGCGGAAACGCTCGACGGGATGGGCCGCGCCATGCTGCACCGCGGGCCGGACGACTCGGGCTCGTTCACCGACGGCGGACTCGGCATCGGGATGCGGCGGCTTTCGATCATAGACCTGTCCACCGGCCACCAGCCGCTTTCCAACGAGGACGGCTCGCTCTGGATCGTGTTCAACGGCGAAATATATAATTTCCATGAACTGCGTGACGCGCTGGTTAAACAGGGCCACAAATTCCGCACCCAGACCGACACAGAAGCGATCGTGCACCTGTACGAGCAATACGGGAAAAACTGCGTTGACCACCTGCGCGGGATGTTTGCGTTCGCCATCTGGGACAAGACCCGCAAAACCCTGTTCGCCGCGCGCGACCGGATCGGCAAAAAACCGTTTCTGTATTCCGATTGCGGCGGGCGGTTCGTGTTCGCGTCGGAATTTAAAGCGCTGTTCGCGGCGGGCGGAGTGCCGGGCGAAACGGACCCGGGGGCGATTGACCTGTTTCTTTCGCTCCAGTACATACCGAGCCCCCAGACCGTTTACCGCCATGTGCGAAAACTGCCGCCCGCGCACCGGCTGCTGCTCGAAAACGGCCGGCTGACTATAGAACCTTACTGGGATCTGCCGCTTGACGCCGAACCGCTGAAGGCGCCGGCGGAAGAACTGAAGGAAATGATTGTGAGCGAGCTGCGTGAGTCGGTGCGGCTGCGGATGATTGCGGACGTGCCGCTCGGGGCGTTTCTGTCCGGCGGGGTGGACTCGTCGGTTATAGTAGCGCTCATGAGCGAACTGAGCGACCGGCCGGTGAAAACCTTTTCGATCGGGTTCGATGTCGCCGAGTACACCGAAACCCGTTACGCCAGAATGGTGGCCGACAGGTACGGCTGCGAACACCGGGAATTCACCGTCAAGCCCGATATGGCGGGCATTCTGCCGAAGCTGGTGTCGCATTACGGGGAGCCGTACGCCGACCCTTCCGCCCTGCCGTCTTATTATGTGGCGCATGAAACGCGCAAGCATGTCACCGTCGCGCTCAACGGCGACGGCGGCGACGAGAACTTTGCCGGCTACCTGCGCTATCTGGCGATGAATCTGGGGCATTACTGGGATTATCTGCCCCAGCCTTTGCGCCGGGCGGCGGCAGCCGCCGCGGAATTCCTGCCCGAGCATAACGCGCCCAAAAGCATTTTCTGGCGCGGCAAGCGGTTCCTGCGTTCGACCGTGTTTTCCGATTTCAAAAGGCGGCACCTGAAAATGCTCTGCTATTTCTCGGAAGACGAAAAAGCCGGCCTGTACAGCGATAAATTCAAAGCACTTCTGTCCGGCGGAACCGGCGGCCCGCAGGGCTATATAGACGGGTTTTACCGGACCGCGCAGGCGGCCGATTTCATCAACCGGATGCTGTATGTGGACATGAAGTCCTACCTGCCCGAATGCCTGATGACCAAAATTGATATCGCCACGATGGCCAATTCGCTGGAGGGCAGGTCACCCCTGCTCGACCACAAGTTCATGGAGCTGGTTTTCCGCATACCCGGCAAATACAAACTGCATAACGTCACCGGCAGCAAGTGGCTGCTTAAAGAGGCTTTCAGGGATAAACTGCCGCCCGCGATAACCCGGCGCGGCAAGATGGGGTTCGGCATTCCGCTGGGCCCGTGGTTCCGGGGCGAACTGAAAAAGTTCTGGGAGGAACACTGCCTGAGTTCCGAAGCCTTGAACCGGGGTTATTTCAGGCCTGAAACCGTGCAACGCTACTGGGACGAGCACCAGAGCGGCAAACGCGACCACGGGTACCGCCTGTGGGCGCTATTGATGCTGGAACTGTGGCATGAGGACGCCCGGCTTGTCATTGGCGGCGGTAAAATAGTTTAATGTGTTTATAGAGGCTCCGCTTAACGGGGCCGCCGGCGTGTCTGCTGCGCCGCGATCAAGGATTTTCCATGCTGATGAAAATTATCGAAGGTTTTATAGGTACCAAGAGCGAACGGGACCTGAAAAAATTTCAGCCTAAAATTGATCTCATCAACGCGCTGGAGCCGGAATTCAAAGCGCTGACCGACGAGGAGCTTAAAGCCAAAACCGACGAGTTCCGCGCGCGCCTTGAAGACGGCGAAACGCTGGACGATATCCTGCCGGAAGCTTTCGCGGCGGTGCGGGAAGCGGCGTTTCGCGCGATCGGCCTGCGGCCTTACGACGTGCAGATGATGGGCGGCATGGTATTGCATTCCGGGCGGATCGCGGAAATGAGAACCGGCGAAGGAAAAACACTGGTGGCCACACTGCCCGTGTACCTCAACGCCATTTCGGGCAAGGGCGTGCATGTCGTCACCGTCAACGATTATCTGGCCCGGCGCGACAGCCAGTGGATGGGGCCGGTATACAGGTTTCTGGGCCTGACTGTCGGTTGCATTTCAAACGACATGCCGAATCATGAACGCGTCGAGAACTACCGCCGCGACATCACCTATGTGACGAACAACGAAGTGGGGTTCGATTATCTGCGCGACAACATGGTGATCCGCCGGGAAGACCGGGTTCTGCGCCAGCTCAACTATGCGGTGATAGACGAAGTGGACTCCATTCTGGTGGACGAGGCGCGCACCCCGCTTATCATTTCCGGCCCGGCGGAGGAAAGCACCGAGAAATACCATCTGGTCAACCGGATCATTCCCAGTCTTAAAGTGCGGTTCGTGACCGACAAGGAAGAAGTGGAAGCCAAATACAGCGGCGCTGACCTGACGACGGGGTTTGACGCGATAGTGGACGAGAAAGCGCATTCCGTTACGCTTACCGACGAAGGCGTGGCGAAAGCCGAAAAATTTCTGGGCGTTACGAATATTTACGACGATGTGCAGGGCGAGTGGATCCACCATATCACGCAGGCCCTGCGCGCGCACCACCTGTACAAGCTCGACACCGCGTATGTGGTGAAAGAAGGCGAAATCATCATCGTTGACGAATTCACCGGCCGGCTGATGCCCGGGCGCCGCTGGTCGGACGGGCTGCACCAGGCGGTGGAAGCCAAGGAGAACCTCCGCATCAAAGAGGAGAACCAGACTCTCGCCACCATCACCTTCCAGAATTTCTTCAAGCTCTACGGCAAAGCTTCCGGCATGACCGGCACCGCGATGACCGAGGCGGACGAACTGTGGGAGATTTACAAGCTCGAGGTGGTCGAGATCCCAACCAACAAACCCTGCGTGCGCGTGGATCACCCGGACGCGGTGTACCGCACCGAGCGCGAAAAAATCAACGCCATTATCGCCGATATCGAGGATTGCTGGAAACGCGGCCAGCCGGTGCTGGTGGGCACGCGCTCCATTGATAAATCGGAGAAACTGTCCAATCACCTGCGCGCCAGAGGCATTCCGCACAAGGTGCTGAACGCCAAGTATCACGAGATGGAGGCCGAAATCATCGCGCAGGCGGGCCGCAAGGGCGCGGTGACGATCGCCACCAACATGGCCGGCCGCGGAACCGATATCGTGCTGGGCGGAAACCCGCAGGTGGAAGGCGAGGCGGAGCACGTCGGCAGGGAAGGCGGGCTGCATGTGCTGGGCAGCGAACGGCACGAGTCGCGCCGGATAGACAACCAGCTGCGCGGCCGCTGCGCCCGGCAGGGCGATCCCGGCAGCACGCGGTTTTATCTCGCGCTCGACGACGAGCTTATGCGGCTGTTCGGCTCGGACCGGATTTCGGGAATTATGGAATGGGCGGGCATGGAGGAGGGCGAGGCGATCGAGTCGCGCCTGATCTCGCGGCAGATCGAGTCGGCGCAGCGCCGGGTCGAGTCGCACAACTTCGACATCCGCAAACGCCTGCTCGATTACGACAAGGTGATGAACCGCCAGCGGTCTGCCATCTACGCCCTGCGCAACTCCATTCTGGACGGGAACGACGAATCGGAACGGATTTCCCAGATGCTCGGCGAGGTGATTGCGGACAGTTTCGCCAAATGGGCGCCGGAGGGCGAATACGCCGCCGCGTGGGATCATGAGAGTTTCGGCGCGTTTTATCTGCGCACGTTCGGGCTGGCGGTGGACTTGAATTCGGACGAGAACATGAAATTGTCGCGTCCCGCGCTTATCGAAGCGGTGACCGGCCGGGTTACGGAAATGCATCAGGCGCGGATCGCCGCGTTTGCCGAGCAGGGAGTTGATTTCAAGGAAATCGAGCGGATGCTGCTGCTGCAGCTGCTGGATCAGGCGTGGAAGAATCATCTGTACGAACTGGACCACCTGCAAAAGAGCGTGGGCCTGCGCGCCTACGGGCAGAAAGACCCGCTGATCGAGTACCAGAAAGAGTCGTTTGCGCTTTACAGCGCGATGCTTGACCGGGTGCGCGACCAGGTGGTGGATTATCTGTTCAAGATCCAGCTGCCGCCGCGCCGGGTGGAACCTCCGCCGATGCGCCGGCCCGAAAACCGGCTGGCGCAAGATAATACGCTCAGCCCCCGGCATTCGCCGGCGCCGCTGATGCGGCCTGAACCGGAGCAGGTGGATTATAAAAAACGGATCGGCCGGAACGATCCCTGCCCATGCGGCAGCGGCAAGAAATTCAAAAAGTGCTGCGGTAAAAACGCCTGACGGGGCTTATGCCCCCGGCGCGGCCGCAGAATCAGGAAGAAATGACTTCTGTAACGCACGCCGGCACCAGCAAGGTGCCGGCGTTTTATTTAGACAGGCGGCAGCTCGCCTGCGCGGTGTCCGCAGCCGCGCTGGGCGTTCTGGCGTATCCGAAAGCGGGGATCAGCCTGTTCGGCTGGCTTATGTGCGCGCCTCTCGGCATGGGCGCGCTGCGCTGCCGCGGCGCGCTTAACGCCGCGTTTTACGGCTGGCTGGGCGGGTTTGTTTTTTATGCGGGCCTGCTGTACTGGCTGGCGCCGACCTGTGTCGCCGGCGGCCTTAATCCGGCGCTTGCCGCGCTGGCGCTTGTGTGTCTTGCCGCGTTGCTCGCCATCGAATGGCTGGTTTTTTCGGCTGCGCTGTACCGGTTTAAAAACAGCGGCGCCTGGTTTGCGCTCGCGGCGGCGCTGTGCTGGGTCTGCATGGAATGGGTCAAGCAGCTGGCGGCTCGGCATGCGGTATGGTTTCCGTGGTTCATGCTGGGGTACACCCAGTACAAAAACCCGGCGGTTTTGCAGACTGCGGCTTTCACGGGCGTGTACGGCGTCAGTTTCCTGCTCGCGTTTTTCGGGTTCGGCGCGGGGTTTGTTTTTACGCGGGGCCGCCAGTGGCGCAGGGCCGCGCTGGTTTCGTTTCTGCCCGCTCTGGTACTGGGCGTCGTGGTATGGTGCGCCGGTGTTGCGCGGCTGAAACACGCGCCGCCGCAGGGTGATTCGGTGCCCACCCCGGCCGCACTGCCCGACAGCGATCCGGCTTATGAAGCGCCCATTTACAATGTGGCGGTTTTGCAGCCCAATATCGAGCAGTACCGCAAATGGGACGCGCAGTTTGAAGCGTTCATCTATAACCGCCTCTCCGCCCAGATTGAACTGCTAAGCCGGGCGCGGCCCGTGGCGCTTGAATTTGTGCTGTGGCCGGAAAGCGCGGTGCCGGGTTATATTGAAACGGCGCGGTACGGCGGGCTGGTTGCGGCCGCCGCCAGGAAAACCGGGGCCGCGCAGATTCTCGGCGCGCCGTCGTCCGCGCGCGGGCGGACGGTGTCGGCTTTCCTGTTTGACAAAACCGGCGCGCAGGCCGGCGCGTACGACAAGCGCAAACTGGTTCCGTTCGGCGAATACGTGCCGCTGCGCGGCTTGCTGGGAAGATTCGCCGGCGTGCTCAATCAGCTGGGCGAGTTCGAGCCGGGCGCAAAGAACCAGCCGCTGATGAAAACCGAACACGCGGCTATTGGCGCGGGGATCTGTTACGAGGCTATTTTTCCTTATTTATGGCGCGAGCGCGCGGCTCGCGGCGCGCAGGTTTTTGTCAGCATGACCAACGACGGCTGGTATCTGAAAACCGCCGGGCCGTACCAGCATTTCGCGGCGAACGTGCTGCGCGCGGTGGAAAACGGCGTGCCGCTGGTGCGCGCGGCCAATACCGGCATCTCCGGCGGGATTGACCGCTGGGGGCGCATTGTCGTCGCTTCGGATCTGGATTCCTGCAATGTGCTGATCGTGCCCGTGCGCGCGGCGCGGCGCACACCGTACGCAAAAGCGGGGGACTGGTTTGCCGCGTTATGCGCATTTCTGCTGTGCGCCGGCGCGTGGCGGCTGGGGACGGCGAAAAAATGAAAATAGTCGTCAGTCCGCGTTATACGGCGGCGGTGCCGGGCCACAATTTCATAAACGCCAAGTTTTACCAGACCGCGCTTGAGCTTGCGGCGCGCGGCGTTATTTCGGCCGATATGATTATCGAGCCGGACCTGCCCGACCGGGAAACCCTTTTGCTGGCCCACTCGCCGGACTGGACTGACCGGGTTTTGAACAACGCGCTCACCGCTGAAGAGATCGCCGCGGCCGAACACCCGTTCACGCCGGAAATTTCAAGCGCGCATCAGCTGGCCTGCACGGGCGGAGTGCTGGCCGCGGGGCTGGCGCTTAAAGCGGGGCTGGGCCTGCATTGCGGGGGCGGCGGCCACCACGCGGGTTTTTCGCGGGGCGGCGGGTACTGTTTTTTAAACGATATCGCCGTGGCGGTCAACTGGGCGCGCCGGCGCGGCGGGATCAGAAAAGCCGCCGTGATTGATCTGGACGCGCATCAGGGCGACGGAACCGCCGGGATTTTTTCCGCCGAGCCCGACGTCTTCACGTTTTCCATGCATAACGGGAACATTTTCCCACAGCCGCCGGTTCCGGGCGATCTGGATATCCCGCTCGAACCCGGCACGGGTGGCGCGGAGTATCTGGCGAAACTCGAGCCCGCGCTGGAACGGGTTTTCGAGTCCGGTCCGGAATTCGTGATGTATCTCGCCGGAGCCGATTGTTTCAGGGACGACCGGCTGGGCGGGCTGGCGCTCTCCGCAGAGGAGCTGCGGCGGCGCGACGAGTTGGTGTTTTCGGCCTGCTTAAAGCGCGGAATTCCGGTCGCGGTCGCGCTTGGCGGCGGCTACGCGCGGAATCCGGGCGACACCGTGCGCCTGCACGCCAACACGCTGGAAGCGGGGCTGGCGGTTTACGGATTTTTGTGACCGGGCGGGCCGCATCTCATTTAAAAATCATCTTCTAACGGAGCAACCGATGGCACAGGAACATATAGATTTTTCCGATGTTGAAAACAAAACCGCCGCGCTGGCAAGGAAGCTCGATAATCTTGAGTCGCTTCTGGACATCGCCGGCAAGAAAAAAGAGATCGCAAGGAAAGAGGCTGAAACCACCGTGGACGGGTTTTGGGACGACACCGGATCCGCGGGCAAGGTTTCCAAGGAGCTGGCGGATCTCAAGCGCGAAGTCGGCCGGTTTGAAAAAGTGAAAGCGGGGCTGGGCGATGTGTCAGCCCATTGCGAGCTGGCCCGCGAACTGGGCGATATTGCGGAACTGCCCGAAGCGCTTAAAGCCGCGCAGGAACTGGAAAAAACGGTCGAACTGATAGATTTCGAGCTGAAACTTTCCGGCCCCAGCGACAGGTGCAGCGCTATTTTAAGCGTGCACGCCGGAGCCGGCGGCACCGAAGCGTGCGACTGGGCGGATATGCTGCTGCGCATGTACCAGCGCTGGGCCGAGCAGCGCGGGTTCGGGTTCAAGATCACCGACCATCTCGCCGGGGAAGGCGCGGGCGTGCGCAACGTCACGGCGTTTGTGGAGGGCCGGTACGCCTACGGCTATCTGAAAAGCGAAATGGGAGTGCACCGGCTCGTGCGGATTTCCCCGTTCGACGCGAACAAGCGGCGGCACACTTCGTTCGCGTCGTGCGACGTGCTGCCTGAAATGGAGGATGATATTGATATCAAGATAGAGGACCGCGACATCAAGCTCGATACCTACCGGTCCGGCGGCGCGGGCGGACAGAACGTCAACAAGGTGGAAACCGCGGTGCGGATAACGCATATTCCGTCCGGCGTGGTGATCGCCTGCCAGAGCGAGCGTTCCCAGCACCAGAACCGCGAAACCGCGATGAAGATGCTCAAGGCCCGGCTGTTTGAAATGGAGATGGACAAGAAACGCTCCGAAGCCGAGCGTCATTACGGCGAAAAAGGCGCGATCGCGTGGGGCAACCAGATCCGTTCGTATGTGTTCATGCCGTACCAGCTGGTCAAGGACACCCGCACCGGCGAGGAAACTTCCGATATAGCGGGCGTGATGGACGGCAGGCTTGATCCGTTCATGCAGGCCTATCTTGAATGGCGCGTTTCCGGCGTCAAAAAACAGGGGTCAGGCCGCGATGACTGACACTATAATACAATCCGTTTCCGTGCGGCCGCTGTCGGCCGCGCTCAACCAGCCGTTCCGCATAGCCACCGGTTCGCACGCGCGGCTTGAAAACGCGCTGGTTTCCGTCACGCTGGCCGACGGGACTTCCGGGCACGGCGAAGCCGCGCCCGCGCCGCATATCACCGGCGAAACGCTCGCGGCCACCTTAAATGCCCTGCGCAAAATGGCCGCCCGGCTGGCGGGCCGCAGCTGCGCCGATTACTGGCGGCTGGCGCACGAGCTGCGCGAGGAGTTTCCGCTTAACCATGCCGCTTCAACCGCCGCCGAAATGGCGGTTCTGGACGCGCTTGCCCGGCATCTTGAAATGCCGCTGCGCGATTTTTTCGGGCCGGGCCGTACGAACCCCGTGATAGACATGACGGTGGTTATCGGTTCGGTGGCGGAGGCCGGCAGGTCGGCCGCCGCGATTTACAGGCGCGGAATCCGCGCTTTTAAAATAAAAGTGGGCTGCGATTTCGACGAGGACATAAACCGCGTGCTGGCCGTGCATAAAGCCGGGCGGGGCAGTCCCGTCTATCTCGACGCGAACGAGGGGTTTGACGCCGGTCAGTCGCTGGCGTTTCTTGCCGCGCTGAAAAAGCACGGGGTTGTGCCGGCATTTGTGGAACAGCCGGTCAGACGCGGCGACTGGGAGGGGCTTGCAAAAGTCACCCGGTACGCGGGCGGAATCGGCTGCTGCGTGGGCACCGACGAAACGGTGCAGAACCCGGACGACGCCGCGCGCGTTATCCGCACAAAAGCCGCGCACGCGATCAACCTGAAAACGATGAAGTTCGGGTTGCTCGGCTCGATGGAGCTGGCGCGGCTCGCCCAAGCGGCGGGGCTGAAGCTGATGATCGGCGGGATGATGGAAAGCGCGCTTTCGATGACGGCTTCGGCCCAGCTCGCGTCCGGCGTCGGCGGGTTCAGTTTTTTTGATCTGGACACGCCGCTTTTCATAAAGGATCGCGTCATGGCCGGCTGCACTCTTGCCTCCTGCGGAGTTTACCGGCTGGAAAAGATCAAAGCGGGCATCGGCGTCACGCCGGCGTAACGGACCAGACTGCATGATAGCAGGAACTTTTGCAGGACTGTTTTAATGGCGCAGTTTTTAGGTTTTTACCGGGAACCCCGGGATATTGACATATAACCGGGATTCCAGGGATTATCACTTTGGGGAATTTCATATTCCAAACAGCGCTTTTCTTCGGGAACGGGCATTGGATAAAATGGTTTTTCAAGTCATGCAACCGCGAAATAATCAATATAGTCACGAAATACATGCGGGCGGGGATGGAGGAAACATAGGTGACGGAAGCGGCAATGGTTTTCGATAAACTCCTCTCCCGGCTGTCATAAATGGCAAAACGGAGCGCCTCAAAACGGAGTCCTGTATTTGTTTTGCACACTTTTTGCCCTGGCGGGCGGATTGCAAATAACCGGCTGTATTGTGCTATAATATAAAAAGACGGAGGGCGGCTGTTCTGACGCTGCTTGGTTCCGCGCGTTCGTTCCGCCCCGAATGAGCGTTTGCGGCCCGGCAGTGCCGGCCCGAGGCTCCCGGTTGTTTGGGGGGGCGCGGGGTTTGCCAAACCCGCGCATTGCGCGCGGCACAATATTGCGCCGCTCAGCCGTTAAAACTAACAGGAAGTGACAAGCGTAAAATTATGCACAAGACCTACTTACCTTCAGTGAATGAAGTTGAAGCCTCGCGCAAATGGCATTTTATTGACGCCTCCTCCGATTCTCTCGGCCGGGTCGCCACCAAAATAGCCGGACTGCTCGTGGGCAAGCACAAAGTATTTTTCACCCCTCATATGGACTGCGGCGATTTCGTGGTCGTCACCAACGCGGACAAACTGCGGGTGACGGGCAACAAATCAGAGGACAAGTTCTACTTCCACCACACTGGTTACAGAGACGGGGCGAAAGTCGTGCCGTTCAGACGCCAGATGGAGAAAGATTCCACCAGGGTCATCGAACTGGCGGTCAAGAGAATGCTTGAAGCCAACAAGCTTCGAGCTCCCCGCCTCAAACGGCTGAAAGTGTACGCCAATGATGTTACGCCCTTCGCGCACCGCATGGGCGAGAAAGTGGAGAAGTAAAAAGGAATGTCCAATATGACCGATATAACCGAAATGAAATCCAGAACCGGCCGCCGGAAAACCTCCGTGGCGCAGGTTAAACTGCAGGAAGGCAAAGGCGCGGTGGTTGTCAACGAAAAACCGCTCGCCGAATATTTCCGCGGCTGCGAACGCTATCAGAAGACGGTGTCCGCTCCCATCACGCTTGTTGAAGAAGGCGGAAAATACGATTACAACGCAAAAGTCAACGGCGGCGGCATCTCCAGCCAGGCGGGCGCGCTGCGCCATGCCATCGCCCGCGCGCTGGCCGACATGAGCGACGAAATTCACGGCGCGATGAAAAAAGCCGGGTATCTGACCCGCGATTCCAGAATGGTGGAACGCAAGAAACCGGGTCAGCCGAAAGCGAGAAAACGGTTCCAGTATTCGAAGCGTTAATTCCGGAGCAGTTTGAGCGGTTGAAAGCCGGACGGGTTTTCCCCGTCCGGCTTTTTACAAATTCCGCTCATGAAAACCCGGTGCCGGCCCGGCATAATGATTGCCGGCATGGCTCAAGCGGGGCAAACGGAGTCCGGACCAAAAGAACCCCCCCGGCTTGCCGGTAAAGCGTAATAACAACCGGCAGGCCAATGGCACAGCCGGGGGAGTTTCATTTTGTACGGGCAGTGTGAGGACGTGTGTATCGGCTCGGGCGGGGCAAACGACAGGCTGTGCCGAGCGAAACCGCCGCGCCGCAAGCCGGGCGCAAGGTATCGCGCCGCGGGTTTTCAGTATTCCGCTGTTTCCGAAAACATTGCCGATGGGCCATTGGCCCGGCAGGGCTATGCAACGCCGCGGTTGCGCAGGCGGCGGACGGTTGTCCGCCGCAAAGAAAGCTCCGGTTCCCGGGCAAGAAAAAACATTTGCCGGCGTGCCGCCGGCGCCGCCGGAGAAGGTTCAGCTGTTCCATTCGCGCCTGCGCCCGTGTTTGCGGGCGACGCCGGAACGGTTGTCGGCAGGTTCGCGTGACGGCGGACGGGGTATTTACAGGCCGGGCGGCATTTGCGCCGGGGTCTGATTCAAATAGAGCCGGTTGGTGTTTCGTGCTAAAAGCGCCGGTAAAATTGAGAGTCGAGCGATATGCCGTGCGGGTTTTACGGGGGTTAACGCCGGGGAACGCTTCCGGAGCAGCGCCGGACGCGGTTTTTCGGATAATGTTAAATCAGTGCTGCTGTTTCATGAACACGAATTCGTTGCAGCCGTGCCCGCCGCCGACCGTGCGCAGTGCGCGCAGCGCGAATCCGCGCGCATGGCAAAAGTCGAATATCTCTTCCGGTTTGGCGACCTCGAAGGGGTACCCGCCGGCCCAGTCAACGGCATCATGCCAGGCATGCATTCCGCGTTCGTGTTCCGGGGCGAGCGTGCGCGTGACCGCCCGTTTTATCGCTGTCAGCGTGTGAAACCGCGCGGCCACCAGCGCGGCCAGAGCCGGCCGAACGATGCGCGGCGCGGCGACATAGAGCCGTTTAAAGTTTTTCCACCGGGTGCTTCGCGCACCCTGATCGTTGTAAATGGCGATAAAAAGCAGGCCGTTGTTTTTCACTGCCGCCGCGGTGTTTTCGAGAGCGGAGCGCATGGCGCCGGTATGATGCAGCACGCCCCACGAATATACTATGTCAAACTGGCGGAGTGATTCGATGTACCCGCGGTCGAGCACGGAGCCCTGCCCGATTGTCCAGTTGCTGTCATCCGGCCGGAACCTGCCGCGCAGTTCAAGCGCGCAGGCGACGGACTGCGGATCGTAATCGAAAGAATGCACCGTCGCGCCCAGATTGCGGGCCGCCAGCGAAAACAAACCGCTGCCGCAGCCGATATCAAGGAAGGTTTTCCCGGCGAAAGAGTCCAGCCCGGTTTTTTCCAGCAGGCTGGCCTGAGCCTGACGGATCCGGGCGGGGTTAAGACATTCTATAAACCGGCGCCAGTTCGCGCCGAATGCAAAACGGATGTCGTTGCTTGAGTGGGGTGCCATGCCGCTCATTATACAATTTTCAGTCTTGCTGTCTAAATGTCCGAACCGGTTTGAACGGACGCGCTGTTTGAGCGAGCCGATCCGGGGCCGGGGTTTCCATAGTACCTCGGCGCGCGGAATATTTGTTATCATATACTCGCAGCGACCAGTGTTATGTGCGGAATTTGCGGAATTATTTCGTCTGATCTTGCCGTCTCGCCAGACCGGGTGAAGGCGCGTCTGTGCCGTATGCGCGGCGCGCTGGCCCACCGCGGTCCGGATGACGATGGCGAGTTTTTCAGCGGGCCAGCCGCGCTCGGATTCCGCAGGCTCTCCATTCTTGATCTTGAAAACGGGCATCAGCCCATGGTTTCGCCCTGCGGAAAATACGCTATTGTTTTCAACGGCGAGATTTACAACCATCTGGAGCTGAGGCCGGAACTGGAAGCGGCGGGTTTTCTGTTCCGCACGCACGCCGACACCGAAACCCTGCTCTGCGGGCTTATGCGCCACGGCGCGCCGTTCATCAGGCGGCTGAGCGGGATGTTCGCGTTCATGTTCTGGGACGAAACCGCCCGGCGCGTTATAATCTCGCGCGATCATGCGGGCATAAAGCCCTGCTATTACAGCGTTCAGACCGGCGAATTCGTTTTTTCCTCGGAACTGCGCTCATTGCTTGAAGGCGGGGTGAAAGCGGAATGGGACTATGCCGCCGTCGGCGATTACCTGCGGTTCGGGTTCGTCCATTCGCCAAGCACTGTTTTCAGAGGAATAAAAAAACTGCCGCCCGGGCATTACGCGGAGTTTGCGCTGCCCGCGCCCGGCTCGGCGATCGAGCCGCCGCAAATCGTAAAATACCATACCGTGACGCCGTGCGACGATGCCCGGGAGCCGGATTTTGACGGCGCCGTCAACGGACTGGATGCAATTTTGAACGCGAGCGTTAAGCGGCACCTGTTAAGCGACGTGCCGGTGGGGGCGTTCCTGTCGGGCGGGGTGGATTCGAGCGTGCTGGCCGCCATGATGGTGCGCCACGCGGGCGGGCGCGTAAAAACGTTTTCGATCGGTTTTACGGGCGCGCGGCGCGGCATGGACGAGTCGGCCCACGCGCTGGCGGTGGCCAGGCACATCGGTTCGCGGCATTATCCGCTTATGCTGGACGCGGGCGTGCTGGCCCGGATACCGGAACTGATGCGCGCGATGGACGAACCGATCGGAGATTCCGCGCTGCTGCCCACGCTTCTGCTCAGCGACTACGCGCGCAAAGAGGTAAAGGCCGTTCTGTCCGGCGAAGGAGCCGACGAGCTGTTCGGCGGGTACAACCGCTACAAGGCTGCCGCTCTGTCATATCGCGTGAACTCGCTGCCGGAGCCGGTGAAAGAGGCCGTGCGCTGGTATTTCAGCCGGTGGGGCAAAAACGGGTTTTTCAGGGCGGTTCCGTTTAAGGACAAAACGGCGTGGACCCGCGCGGCGGTCCATTCCGGCGACGCGCGGATAAAAGAGTTGCTCGCGCCGGAATTTGCGGCGCGGCTGGAATGCGAAACCGGCTGGATGAATGTGCTGGACGCGGCTTGCGGGGAAGGGTTTAACGGGGTCCTGCTGTCCGATTTAAGGACGGTGCTGGCCGACTGCCTGCTGATGAAGTCCGACAAGGCCACCATGGCCGCCGGCATTGAAGCGCGGGTGCCGTTCCTTGACCCGGCGGTGATTGAGTTTGCCTATAACCTGCCTCCGGGGTTCAAGATCCGGCGGTTCAAGAGCAAATGGATTCTGCGCGCGCTGGCCGGCCGCTATGTGCCGGAAAACATCGCGCTGCGCAGCAAGCACGGGTTCTGGGCGCCGTGGGAGGAGTGGATCGGTTCGGATCCCGCGGAACTGCATGCCGCGCTCGAAACGCCCGCGCTGGCGGAAATTTTCGACACGCGCAAATTCGGCTCGGATTTGCGCGACAAGGCCCGCGGCGGGCGAGGACATGACGCCGGGCTGATGTTTCGCGCCGGCATACTGGCTTTGTGGCGCGCCAGTTTGCGGACGCAGGCATTTTACTGACGGGAGGAAAGATGATTAACGGTAAATGGAGGAAACTGCCGGTTCTGTTCGCGGCGGTATTGCTGGCCGGCAATTGCGCGTTCGCAAAAACCGTGGTGCTTTACCATACCGGCGATGTGCACGGCTGGTATGCGGCCCGGCCGGCCAGATGGGACATCAAAAATGCCAGCCGCATGATTGGCGGGTTCGCCGCGCTCGCGGCAAAAGCCGGACAGGAAAAGGATAAGGTGATATTTCTTGATTCCGGCGACATATTCCAGGGCACGCCCGAGGGAAACCTGACCCGCGGACAGGCTTCGATAACGCTGATGAACCTGCTGGGCTATTCCGCGCTCGCGCTGGGCAACCATGAGTTCGATTACGGGCAGGAACCGCTGAAAAAAGCGCTGGCGCAAGCGAAATTCCCGGCGCTGTCGTGCAATATGTATCTCCGGGCGGACGGAACCAGGGTGCCCTATGTGAAGCCCTACACCGTGCTTGATGTCGGAGGCGCGAAGATCGGAGTCATAGGGGCGACGATCGAGGAAACCGCCGTAGCCACCATGCCGGCGAATGTGGAGGATATCGAGTTCCGCAACCGCGCGGAAGAAGTGAAGAAAGCGGTTGCCGAGCTGAAAAAACAGGGCGTGGAAAATATTATAGTGCTTACGCACGGCGGCGTATGCGGCAAGTGCACGGGCCGGCTGGTGGATTCGCAGGATATAAAGTTTTCCGAATGGGACGAAACGGAAGGGAATCTTTCCATCGCGCGCGCTTGCCGCGGCGCCATAGCGCTGGTGCTGGGCGGACATACTCACGCGGGCTTGAAAAACGGTTATTACGATGCCGTGTCCGGCACATGGTTCGCAGAGGGGTACAATTACCTGTCTTATGTGGACCGGATCGAGCTCGATATTGACGACAACACCGGCCGGATGAAAGTGAGCAAAGTGGAGCTTGAACCGCTCTGGGCGGAGAAGGAGGACGGGAAAGTGCTGGCCGCGCTCAAACCCATACAGGACAGCATAGCCCTGGAAATGGACCGCCCGATCGGCGAAACGAAAGACAATCTGGTTTCGCTCGGTGTCCGGTTCGATTCTCCGCTGGGGAACTGGTCGGCCGATGCGATCCGCGATGCGGGCAACGCGGAAATAGGGTTCCATAATTCGCACGGCATCCGCGCCGATATCATGGCCGGCACCATAACTTACCGGTCCGTTTATCAGGCTTTCCCGTTTGAAAACACGCTTGTCACGATGGAACTGACCGGCGAGCAGATCGCGCGGGTGATGAAGGATAATCTCAGCCATGTCGGCAGCGGCATGCAGGTGTCCGGGCTTACTGTCGTTTACTCCACCGACGAGCGCGGCAATGTGGACGAACTGGTGCTTGACGTGAACGGTTCGCCGCTCAGGCCCGGCGCGGTTTATCGCGTCGCGACAAATAATTATCTGGCCGGCGGCGGCAGCGGCGGGATGGTGTTCAAGGAAGGCCGCAATATGGTGGATACCGGCATTTCCATTCGGGATTACATCATTGACCGTATAAAAAAGGAAACTCCGGTGAGCGAGCCGGAGTCTGGACGGATCAGGCGGGTTGATTAACCGGGCCGGCCGCGGCGCCGGCGGGGGATTGCGGAAAGAAGGTGAATCTTACGGTCATAAGAACAATTGTTGCCATGTTCCGGCGCGCGGCTGGCGGATTGCGTGCCGGAGCGTGGCTGTTTGTGGCGGCGGCTATGGTTCCGCTGCTGCCGGCCGGCTGCAGCAATAACGCTGAAATAGTCATTTACCATACCGCCGACGTGCATGGCGCCTATTGGCCGCGCACTCTGCCCGGAGGCGACAGGCAGGGTGGCGGCTATGCGGTGCTGAAAAGCCTGCTCGACGCTGAAAAGGCGCCGTATCTGCTGCTGGGCGGAGGCGATTGGTTCATGGGCACGCCGGAAGGGCAGTTCTCGCACAAAACGTCGGCCGTATGGCTGATGAACGATGTGGGGTATACGGCCGCCTGTCCGGGCGGGATGGATTTTGCGGAGGGCTGGTCGGATCTGGCCGAGATGCTTAAACAGGCCCGGTTTCAGGCGCTCGGCGCGAATGTCTATTCCGCGAAAACCGGCCGGCGGGTCGAGTTTTTAAGCCCGTATATGATTCGTGATTACGCCGGCCTGAAAATAGGGATTTTCGGGCTGGTGGGCACGGACGTGTACAAAACGGTTCCGGCGCGCAGTCTTGGCGGGCTGCGAATAACCGATCCAATCGAAGAAGCCGCCCGGGTGGTTCCCGAACTGCGCAAAAAAGGCTGCAAACTTGTTATAGCTGTTACGCATATAGGCCTGAATTCCTACGGCCAGTCCGAAAACGCGGATGACGCGGCGCTGGCCGCGCGCGTGCCGGGGATAAGCGTCATTTTAGGCGGCAATTCGCATATCGAAACGGAACACCCGGTGAAAATAGGGGAAACTTACATAGTGCATTCCGGGGCCATGCTTGCCAAGGTGGGCCGGCTGAGCCTGGGCATCAATTCCTATACCGGCCGGATAACGCGGTTCCGCTACCGGCTGATACCGCTGGAAAGCGACCGGTACGGAGAGGATGAAAAAATCAAGGCGCGGCTGGCGGAAATACGCGCCGGCGTTGACAAGCTGCTTGACCGCGCGATCGGGCGGAGCCGTGAAGAACTGACCCATTCCGGCGGCGGCGAAACTCCGCTGGGCGACTGGATGACCGACTGTTTCAGCCGCTGGCTCAAAACCGACGCCGCGCTCCTTAATTATTCCGCGTTGCGCAACGCCATGCCGGCCGGCCGGGTGACCGAGCGCGTGCTGTATGACATTTACCCCTATAACGACCAGATGATGCTTATCAAATTGCGCGGCGAGGATCTGCGCGCGGTGCTGGAAGCCGGGCTTTCCAGCCCGGATGGCCGGCTGCAGATTTCCGGCATTACCGTTTATTATAATCCGGCCGGGCTGGCCGGCGGCAAAATAACGCGGGTGCTGGTAGGCGGCAAGCCGCTGGACGACTGTAAAACATATCATCTGGCCGCCACCGACAATATGATGGCGGGCGGCAGCGGGTATGGCGGGCTGGGCCGCGCGGTGGAGTTTTCCAATACCCGCGAACTGGCGCGGGAACGGGCGGCCTGGTGTTTTTATACCCGCCAGCTGGCGACTGCGCCCGAGGGCGGCCGCTGGATAGAGCAGCAGCCGCAGACAGAGCCCGACTGACGGTTATCTGGCCGGCGGCGTTAAATCCGCGCGAAGCGGCCTGCCTGCTGTTTTAAACAGGCCGGCCGGAATTGGCGTCAGCGCCGCCCGGGTGGAAGCTGATTATTTGGTCCGGCGGGTCTGCATGAACATGGTTTCCGGCGCGTTGAGGAAATCCGTTCTGCGCGGCACCCGGGAAATGCGGGTTGCCATGTTAAGCGCTTTGGTCAGCAGGCCGAGCCCGCATAACATCAGCGCGGCGCCCGCCGCGAAAAAGCTCAGCGGAAACAGCAGAGTCGCCGAAAACGTTTTTTCAATGAAGATTTCCGGCGCGGCCGGCCGGTAGTAGACGGGAAAAGTGACTTTGTCAGGCATGCTTGAGAATTTTGAAACAGAAATGAACCGGTATTTTTGCCCGTTGCCGGCCGAAAATTCAACGATCGGGATATAGACCTGCTGCTTGACGAATTCACCCAGAACGGTTTTGTAAAGCGTATAGCTGCGTGTATCTATGCTGCGGCCCACCGAGGTGGAAGCCGAAGAAATGAACGCGATCCGCTTTGCCAGCAGCGGGAGCGAAAGCACGCAGACCGTCCCGCCCCACAGAAGACAGAGTATTCCGGCGGTGCAAAGCATGTCTATCCAGCGTTTGGGATCGCGCAGGCGCATATATAGATTATAGCTAAAACCCGGCGGCCCGGCGCAAAATCCTTCGGCGCGGCGGCCGCGCCGGCCGAAGCGCCGTTGAAAGGTAAAGATTTTGTATAATAAAATAGCTCAGTATATTCAGGGAGGATCAATGATTCAGGTGTCAGTCAAATGTCCCAAATGCGGTCACTCGCTTATGGAGCGCGGCCACAAACTGGACGGGAAACCGTCCATAAAGGTTGATTTCTCCTATTCCACGAAGAAAGGCGCGCTTTATCTGAGCTCGCTTTACGGCAGTTACGCCATAGAAATGCCTTTTGAAATGCCAGAGCACAAGGTGGCGGCGTTCCGCTGCCCGCATTGCCGGGAAGATCTGAAGAGTTCCCGCAAGTGCGATGTCTGTGGCGCGCACATGGTGGCGTTCGATCTGAAACAGGGCGGCCAGGTGCAGATCTGCTCGCGCAAGGGTTGCCGGAAACATGTGTTCGAATTTTCCGACTTCGAAACCGAACTTGAAGCGTTTTACAAGGCATACGCGACCCAGCTGGATGCCTGAGGCGGTTTAAATGACAAACGGCAACCCCCAGTTTCCGAATAATTCTTTTGATCCGGCCGGTTCGCAGAACCGGCAACCTGGGCAGGCGCCGGAACCCGCGCGCAAAGAGGTGCCGCCGGATCTGGCGCGGTTTTATATGCCGCGTCAGCCGCAACAGGCTCAGCCGGCCGCGGAAGCCGCCGAGCCTGATCAGCCGGATCAGCCGGCGCGGGAATCGCAGGCGCTGACCGCGCCGCAGCCGGGGCGCTGGCGGCGTATCAGAACAAGGTTTCTGCAGATTACGGCGGTGCTGGCGGCTGCGGTCATTGGCATCTGGATGTTTTTTTCGTCCGTCGTCAAGCGGCAGAATGAAAAGAGCACGGATATTTATAAAGACCAGGCGCTCAAGAAATTCCTTGATAACCGCGGGAAAGCGCCGGATCCGCTGGCGTTGCAGGCCAAGTCCGACAAAAAAATCTCTACGGGCGCTTTCACCATTGTTGATAACCGCGCGAAGACTTTCAAGCCGCGGGTGGAGCGCGCGCTGGAGATGATCTGGCGGGCGGACAGGACCGTGTTTTTTGCCCTCAAACGGTATGTGTATGTTATCCGCATGGGCGACGTGACCGATTTCAAAATGGAGAACGGCGTGCCCACGATAGTGATGACCGGGCGGACGGCTTTCCGGTCCGAAACCTGGTGCGCCGGCGCGATCGCCCATCAGCTGTTCGTGGCGATGAATTATGTCGCGCAGCAGCGCGAGCAGAAGCGCAAAACGCTGCCCGCCGGGCTGGCGCCGGCGGCGCCTTCGGCGGATGAAGCTGTCGCCATACCGGTTGACTACAGCGACCTGGACTCGATAGAATTTTTCGAAAAGAAAGCCGACGCGTTCCAGTATAAAATCATGCTGGCGATCGACGCGCCGGGCAACGAGCTTAACGCGATCCGCAATCGCGCCCCGCATGATTATTCCTATACGCATGATGGGATCTATCAGCCCGGCCAGATCGGGAAATGACGCCGTTTGCGCGCCCGCTGTCTGTCGGCGGAGTTAAACTTTCAAACAATCTGTCTCTCGCGCCGATGGCGGGGATCACCGATTCCCCGTTCCGGCGCGTTTGTCTGCGCGGCGGCGCCGGGCTCGTCTGCGCCGAGATGGTATCGGCGCGCGGCGTGCTGCATGAAAACGCCAGAACGCAGGCGATGCTGGGTTTCCCGCCCGACGAACACCCCGTTTCGCTGCAGATTTTCGGCTGCGACGCGGAGGCCCTCGTGTCCGCCGCTCGCGCCGCGCAGGAAAGCGGCGCGGACATTGTGGACATCAATGCCGGCTGTCCGGTGAAAAAAATTGTTAAGGCCGGGTGCGGCAGCGCGCTGATGCGCGACGAACGCCTGTTCGCCGCGCTGCTTGCGGCGGCGGTTCGCTCCGTTTCCATTCCGGTGACCATAAAATTCCGCACGGGCCTGCGGGCTGGCGAGCGCATTGGCGCCCGGCTCGCCAGAATAGCCGAAGAAAACGGCGCGTCCGCGGTTACGGTTCATGCGCGTCCCGCGGCGGCTTTTCACGCCGGCCCGGTTGATCTTGAGGGGCTGGCTGCGGTCTGCGCCGCCGTGAAAATCCCCGTAATCGGCAACGGCGGAGTGCGGACCTGCGCCCACGCCCGCGCCATGTTCGGGTGCGGCTGCGCGGGCGTTATGATCGGGCGCGGCGCGGTCGGCAATCCGTTTATTTTCAGAAGCCTCGCCGCGGAGCTTGAGGGCGGGCCGGTTTTCGAACCTTCCGCCGCAGAACGGCTGGCGGGGTTTTGCGAACTGCTGGAACTGAACGCCGCCCGCTACGGCGAGCGGGCGGGACTTGTGCGCGCGAGAAAGGTGGCCGGTTACTGGATTCGCGGTTTTGACGGCGCGGCCGCCGCCCGCGGCGCGTTTGTGCGGCTGGAGAGCATGTCGGAGGCGGCGCGGCTGTTTTCCTCCTGCCTGACCGGCGCGTGGCCGGATAAGCAACCGCCGCCCGGATTCTGACGCGCGGCTGAATGCGCGGGCTGCCGGGTCGTTTTAAACACCGTTGCGCCGGGGATTGCGCACGCGTTTCGCACGCGCAATGTAAACATATAAATTTGCTAGAATAATCCTGCCATGACCCAGACAAAAACAGATACGCCTTTAATGCAGCAGTACCGCGCCGTGAAAGCGGCCTATCCCCACGCCATTCTGTTTTTCCGGCTGGGTGATTTTTATGAAATGTTCGGCGAGGACGCAAAAACAGCCAGCCGCGCGCTGGGGCTGGTGCTTACCGCGCGCCAGGGCGAGCCGATGTGCGGGATCCCTTTTCACAGTTCGACCGGCTATATAGCGAAGCTGATCAAGGCCGGGCACAAAGTGGCGGTCTGCGAGCAGACCGAAGACGCCGGACAGGGCAGGAAACTGGTGCGCCGCGAAGTGGTGCGCCTGATAACGCCCGGCACCGTGCTGGAGGACGAACTGCTCGACGCCAAAACCGCCAACTACATGATCTGTCTGGAAACCGAGCTTAACGGCTGGGGCGCGGCCTGCGTGGAGGTTTCGACCGGCGAGTTCTGGGGCACGCAGAAAATGAACGATCCCGCCTACCGCGGGCTGGCTTCGTTTCTGGCGCGGCTGGCTCCGGCGGAGATCATCGCTTCCGGCAAAACCGCCGCCAGACTGGGCGCGGCGGGCGTGCTGCCGCACACGGCGGCGCTCACCGTTTACGACCGGCCGGCCGCGCAGCTCGCGCCGGGCGAAGGCTGGCCGGCCCGCGACATATGGGCGAACCGCCAGCTTGCCCTGAAAGCCGCGCTGGGCGCGGCGGCTTACGTGGAGGAGAACGAGCCGCATCTCAAAGGCCGGCTTGCGCCGGTTTTTAAAGAAACCGCGGACACTCTGGAACTGGATGAAAATGCGATACGCACGCTTGAACTTGTCGCGTCCGACTGCGGGCGCGCGCAGAGCCTGTGGGGCGCGCTGGACCGGTGCGTTACGCCGATGGGGTCGCGCACCTTGCGGGAGTGGCTTCTGCATCCTCTGGCGGACATAACGGCGATAAAGAAACGCCAGAAAACCGTCGCCGGGTTTGTGGCGGGACCGGAGGAGCGCGCTGAACTGGCGGCGGTGCTGGAAAATATTTCCGATATCGAGCGGGTGCTGGGGCGGCTGGCGGCCGCTTCTGCCACGCCGCGCGACGTGGCGGGGTTGCGCCGTTCGCTTGCGGGGCTGGAAGAATTCAAGAAGTGGTTCGAGCGGTCTTCGTGCGTGGGCCTGGAAACGCTGCGCCGGTTTGAGGATGTGTATCCCGCGCTTGCCAAAACCGCGCTGCTTCTGGAACGTGCGATAGTCGAGGCGCCGCCAGCTAAAATATCCGACGGCGGCGTTATGGCCGACGGGTACCACCCGGAACTTGACGAACTGCGCGCGCTGCGCCGCGACGGCGGCGCCCGGCTCCGTGATTTTGAGGCGCGCGAGCGGGAACGCGCCAAAATTCCTTCGCTGAAAGTGGGGTATAATTCGGTTTTCGGCTATTATATCGAAATCACCCGGGCCAATCAGGACAAGGCTCCGCAGGACTATATCCGCAAGCAGACTCTGGCCAACTGCGAGCGTTACATTAACGAAGAGCTAAAGGACATGGAGGCGCGCATTCTGGGCGCCGAGGACCGGATTCTGCGGCTGGAGAGCGAACTGTTCGTCCGCCTGCGGGAGGAGCTGGCCGGTACGGATCGCGAGCTCAGGGTTTTCGCGCGCATCGCGGCGGAACTGGACGTGTATTATGCGTTTGCGGTTGTCGCGGCGGAGAACGGCTATGTGTGCCCGGAAGTTGATCTGTCGTGCGATCTCGAAATCGAGGCGGGGCGGCATCCGGTGGTGGAACGCAATCTGCCGCCGGGCACGTTCGTGCCGAACAATCTTTATATAAATGACCGGGATCCCCAGATCATGGTCATCACCGGCCCCAACATGAGCGGCAAAAGCGTTTACCTGCGGCAGGGCGCGGTGCTGGTCATCATGGCGCAGGCGGGCGGGTTCGTGCCGGCGAAACGCGCGCGCATCGGGCTGGTGGACCGCATCATGACGCGAATCGGCGCGCATGACGCGCTCGCGCGCGGCGAAAGCACTTTCATGGTGGAAATGAAGGAAACCGCCAGTATTCTGGCGTCGTTTTCGCGCCGCAGCCTTATCCTGCTGGACGAAATCGGGCGCGGCACCTCCACTTTCGACGGCATTTCGATCGCCTGGGCGGTGCTCGAGCATCTGCGCAACCCGGAAGGCGGGCCGAAAGTGCTGTTCGCCACGCATTATTTCGAGCTGACCGACCTGGAGGAGAAATATCCCGGCGTCGCGAACCATAACGTCGCCGTGCGGGAATGGCAGAACGCCGCCGGGCGCGACGAGGTGATTTTTCTGCATAAAATCGAAAAAGGCCCGGCCGACAAATCCTACGGCATTCACGTCGCCGGGCTGGCGGGCCTGCCCGCGTCATGCATACTGCGCGCCGGGCGGATACTGGAAACCCTGGAAACCAGGAGCGAGCTGGTTACGGAAAAGCAGAAAGCGGCGCCCAGGCTGCCGCTTTTCGCCAGCCATCCGGTTCTTGACGAATTGCGGCTGGTGGTGCCGGAAAAACTCAGCCCGTTTGAGGCGCTGGGGCTGATACACCAGTGGAAGAAACAGCTGGAAAACTGATCGCGCAATACGGAGCGTGTTTATGGCGGAGATAAAACAGCTCAGTCCGCAGGATATCAGCAAGATAGCCGCGGGCGAGGTGATTGAACGGCCCGCGTCGGTGCTTAAGGAGCTGCTGGAAAACGCGGTGGACGCGGGCGCGCGCACTGTGCGTGTGGAATTTGAGGGCGCGGGGTCCGGGCTGCTGCGCGTAACCGACGACGGCTGCGGCATGTCGCCCCGGAATCTGCGCGCAGCCTGCCGGCGGCACACGACCAGCAAAATAACCGCTTTCTCCGATCTGGATTCGCTGGCCACGTTCGGGTTCCGGGGCGAGGCGCTGTTTTCGATAGCGGCGGTGTCGCGGCTGGAACTGTCGTCCTGCACGCATGAGCCGGGCGCGGCGGGTGTCAGGCTGGAACTGGAGGGCGGACGGACCGTGTCCGAGTCGCCCGCGCCGCCGGTGCCGGGCACTGCCGTTTCGGTGCGGGATCTGTTTTTCAACACGCCGGCCCGGCTGAAATTTCTCAAAAGCCCCGCCACCGAGCGGGCGCACCTGCTGAGGGTGGCGGAAGAATGCGCGCTGGCCAATCCCGGCGTAAGTTTTCATGTCTACGCGGAAAAAAAACGGGTCTACGCGCTGGCGGCCGGCCCGGTCGCGGCGCAGGGGATACTGGCGCGCGCGCGTGAAATCATGGGCTCCGCCGCGGACGGATTCCTGCACGCCGGTTCTCCGCAGGACGGGATAACGGTTTTTCTTAGCGCGCCCGGCGGCATGGTTGCGCGCCGTGATCTGCAGTTCTTTTTTGTCAACCGGCGGCCGGTGTCGGCCAAGACGCTGTCGCAGGCGCTTTACAAGGCGTATGAGGGCCGGCGCGACAACGCGAAACATCCGGCCTGCGTGATTTTTCTGGAGCTGGATCCGGCTTCGTTTGACGTAAACGTGCATCCGCAGAAAAAAGAGGTGCGGTTTCGGGATGAAAGCGCGGTGTTCTCCGCGGTCTACCAGACCGCGGGCAAAGCGCTGCTCGCCGCGCTGGCGGAAGGAACTCAGCAGGCGGCGGTGCGCGAGCCGGAGGAGCCGGAGGGTTATTTTGTAAAACCGCCGGACAGGTCTGGCCGGCCGGACAGAAGCGGCCAGGCCGGGCCGGAGTCCGGGAGCGCGCCGAAACCGCCGGAGCGGGAACTGCCGGGCGCGCCCCGCGAAACAGTTTCGGACAACGGGTTTGAACCGGCTTTTTTTGAGCCGTACAGAAAATCGGGATCCGCCAACGACATTATTAAAGCCGCATCCGGCGCGGACGCGCAATGGGACAGAACCGCCGCCGACCCCGCCTGGTGGGCTCCGCCGTACCGGTTTCTTGGCCAGCTGGACCGGAGTTATCTGCTGTTTGAATGCGCGGCCGGACTGATGATCATGGATCAGCATGCCGCGCAGGAACGCGTGCTGTTTGAACAGTATCTCGCCCAGTTCGAGCGGGGCCGGCTTGCCGTGCAGCGGCTGATGCTGGCGGTTAACATAGAAATGCCGGCCAGCGCGGTGGAAAACCTCATGCGGTGGAAAGACTGGCTTGCCACGGCGGGTTTTGAGCTGGAGCGGTCAGGCCCGAAAACCGTGCTGGCGCATTCCGCGCCGGGTATTTTCGAGCTGGATGACGCCGGCATAACCGCATTCATTGAATCGGCCGCAGAAATGCTCGGCGATCCGGTAAAATGCGCGGAAAAGGTGCGGCGCGAACTGGTCGCCATGACGGCCTGCAAACGCGCCGTCAAGGCGCATGACCGGCTGGGCGAAAGCGAAGCGCTGCGGCTGCTGCGTGATCTGAAACGTTGTGAAAACGGGCTCAACTGTCCGCATGGGCGGCCCACCATCACAGTGCAGCCCGTAGCGGAGCTGGCCCGCCGTTTCCGCCGGGGCTGAACGGGCGCTCCTCCCGCGGCGGGTGCCCGCGGCTGCGCGTGAAAAAGAAGAAAGGCCGGACACAAGCGGTTTTCATGAAAGGCATGCACAACGGCCCCGGACCTTGCGGTTCCGGGGCCGTCGGTTTGCAGCGGCGTTCAGGGCTGCGGAATTTTTACGATTTCAACTTTTTCGATTTTGACCGGATTGACCGCGATGCCGCCCTGCGCGGGCACGCGGGCGATGGCGGACACCACGTCCATCCCGTCAACAACTTCTCCGAAGATGGTGTGCCGGTTGTTGAGGTGTGCCGGGAAGCCGTCAACGCCGGGCCGGTCGGTTATGAAAAACTGGCTGCCGTTGGTGTCGGGCCCGGAGTTGGCCATGGCGAGGATGCCGGGCTTGTCGAACGAAAGCCCGTTATTGAACTCGTCTTTGAACTTGTAGCCGGGCCCGCCGGTGCAGTTGTTGAGCGGATCGCCGCCCTGGATCATGAAGTTGGGGATCACGCGCATGAAGGTCAGTCCGTCATAAAAACGGGATTTCTTCTTCTGGCCGGTGGCGGGATCGGTCCATTCTTTCTCGCCGTTGGCGAGCGCGGTGAAGTTTTCCACTGTCAGCGGGGCCTTGTCGCGGAACAGCTGCGCGACGATGCGGCCTTTCTCGGTCTGGAACACGGCGTATTCTCCGGGCTTGAGGCCCAGTTCCGTTACGGCTTTTTCGGGGTTTGTAGGCATTGTGGATTCCTGTACTTTCTCCGGCGCGGGCGCGGCGACAGGCTCCTGCTTTTGGGTGCAGGCGCCGGCCATTAACACGCAGGCTGAAAGCGCGAATAATTTTTTCATTTTCTGCTCCTTGCTGGCTTCGTCCGGCGCGGCTGTTTCCGGCCGCGCCGGCCTGAAGTTGTTGAGTGCTCTGCTAAGATACTATAATATAATATCACTTTATGCGGAAAATAATAATGGCAGGCATGTTTTTCATCTGGTTGCCGGCGGCGGCCGCGCAGCAGACGGAGCGGGCGAACGCGCCGTCGCGGTCGTTCGCGAAGCCGTCCGCCCAGGATTTGCTTGCGCCGCCGCCCGCCGCAACCATGCCGTGCGGGGAAGAAAACGCCGATTCCTGTTCGGATTCGGCAAAACCGTCCCCGGAGGCGTTTTTGCGCGCGCAGCGGCTGCGGCTGGAACTGGAACAGAGTTCCGCCGCGCATGCTGTTTCTTCCGGGCGCGGCACAGCCTCTCCGCCGGCGGCGGCCGCGCCGCCGCCCGTTCCCGTTTACCTGCCGCACACTCCTCCGCTCCGCCGCGGCGCCATGGCGGCCGTGGCGCTTGTGCTGGCGGGCGCTGTTCTTTTCGCGGTTCTTTTTAAAAGAAAAAAATAGACTGGCCGGTGCTGCGCGCGGCGCCGGGAGTGCCTTCGCGGCCGCGCCGGCGTGACTGTTGTTACACCGGCGTGTGACTGTTTGGCGGTTGTTTTTTCCGGTTTTTGCCGTGATACTATATAAAGACGCCGGAACGTGCAGTTGCCGGCGGTCCGGGCCCGGCGGCCCGGATGTGTTATAATATAGGATAAATTTGATGCCATCGCCGCAACAAAACAGATGCGCGTTCAGACGCGCTTTATCGGTCGTGCTGGCCCAGACAGCGGTTCTGCTGTTCTGCGGCCGCGCGTTTGCCATGGCGCCGCCGGCCGCCGGGGAGCTGGAGAAGTACAAGGCGGACGGGTCCTATGAAAGGCGGCTGGTGTTTGCCGAATCGCTGGGTAATAACAGGGTGGCTTCCTCGCTGATTCCCAAGCTGGTGCCGGGCGGCAAAACTTTGCTTTTAAACACGAATCTGCCGGCCTCGCTTAAGGGGATGCCCTCGTCGGGGCAGGTCAGGCCGGTGGTGCTTCTGCTGGATTTCGAGGGCACGGAGCATACCGTGTCCTCCGCGGTAATAGCCGGCAGGATTTCCGGCACGTCCGGCGGGGCGTACGGCTCGCTGCGCAATTATTATTACAACTCGTCCTACGGCAAGCTGGACATGTCGGATGCGCTTGTTCTGGGCTGGTGGAACGTGCTGTCCGCGCGCAGCGAAATTGACACCACGAAGGCTTCGCGTGAAGAAATCATCGGGCGCGCGCTCACCGACATGAACAGCTTCACCGATTTTTCGCAGTATGATTCCGACGGCGACGGTTACATTGACCAGCTGATAGTAATCTGGGCCGGCGATAACGGCGGCTGGGGCGATTTCTGGTGGAGCTATTCCGACATCTGCGTTGATTCCGCGCTAACCTTCGACGGCGTGCGGGTGAGAAATTATTCCTGGCAGTGGGAGAAATATGCGGCCGAAGACACCGATTTCGATCTGATGACCGCCATCCGGCTGACCGGCAATTCGCTCGGCCTGCCGGATTATTACGATTACGCGCCCGGCATCGGGCCGGACGGCGGGCTCGGCGGCATGGATATCATGGACTCGCTGCTGCCGGACACGCCCCGGGTGGACCATAACGCTTTGAGCAAGCTGCTCCTCGGCTGGATTTCTCCGGCCGGTTACAACGCCGGCGTTTCGGCGGTTAGCATGGAGCCGGCGGAAACTTCGTCCTCGGCGGTCCAGCTGATGAAAGCCGGCGGCGCGCAGAGCGTGTTCGGCGAGTATTTCCTTGTGGAGAACCGGCGCAACGGGCTGGGCAACGATCTTGACCTGCCGGGCAGCGGGCTCGCGGTCTGGCATGTGAATTCCGCGCTAGATACCGCCGGTTCCGGCTTCGTTTCCGACAACACCGGCACCGAGAACAAACTGCTTAAACTGGTTCAGGCGGACGGGCTGGGCTCGATCGAGGCGGGCCTGCCGGCGGATTCCGGAGATTTTTACGGAACCGGCTCGCATTTCGGGCCGGGCACCACGCCCGGCAGCGATCTTTATTCCGGGCTGCCCAGCTCCATTGATATAGACTCGGTTACCGCGGCTGAAACCGCCGTTTTCACTCTTTCCTACAACACTCCGCCGGGCGCCGTAGCCGATGTGTCCGCCGAGGAAGTTGCCGGCACTCCGTTTGTGGTCAGGCTGAGCTGGACCCGGCCGGCCAACGCGGCGTATTACGAAATCCGGTATTCCACAATCGGGACGCCGGGCGGTTCCGCGGCGAGCTGGGAAAACTCCTCGGTATGGACCTCGACAAAAATTGCGGATTCCTCCGCCGAAACCGAATATATCAGCGGCCTGACGGACGCGACGCGCTATTATTTCAAGGTGAAAGTCTATAATCCGGCGGGCAACTATGTGTTTTCAAACGGCGCGTCTGTCCGGCCGTGGGACGCGCCGCCGGGCTCTCCGGCCGATATCTTCGCAAGCCCGGTGGACAGCCAGTATTTCGACGGCCTCTCGTATGTAGACTGGACCGCGGGCGGCGGCGACGGCGATTATGGCAATATTTCGGTTGGCGCGTATGCGCTGGGCGTTTCCACTTATTTCAAAACGCCGTCCGAGTGGGTCAGAAGCGAAGCCGTTTCCACTGGCGCGCTGCACGGCATCGAGCCGGGCGGGATGTATGCGTTCCAGTACGAAGGGCTGATGCCGGATGTGACTTACTATCTGGCCTTGTGGGTGCAGGATGATGCGGGCAATTGGTCCACAGAACCCGGCATCGCGTATGCCGGTTATTGTCCGCCCGACAATGTGCCGGAAGCGCCGGTGCTTGCGGCAGAATCTCTCAACCGCGCGGTCAAACTGACATGGACCGAGGATGCCCGCGACATAGACCATTATGTGGTCTACCGGTCCTCATTCACCCCCTATTTTCAGGAGGACAGCAGCGGCACGATAGTGCAGCATATCGTCTGCACCACTACGGGAACCACCTGCACTTATTCGGCGCTGCAATATGAAATCAACGGGTTTCGCGTGCTGGCGTATGACCGGGATCCTTTTGTCAAATTCAGCACATCCGGAATTGTTATCGGCCAGGCGATTGACAAGGAAACGCCGCTGGTGCAGGAACTGGTGTCGCCAACGCATCCGAGCGAAAGCATCATCTATGTGAACAATACGCCGTCTTTTCAATGGGCCGCGTCCGACACGGGCGGCTCGGGCCTGTATAAAATCTATGTCACGCTGGTAAGCACTACTGCGGCCACGCTGGTGTCGTCAGATGTGGTGAGTTCCGGGATTGTGCTGGAATCCACGGTCACCTCCTATTCCTATACCACACCGCAGGAAGACGGTGACTGGTATTTTTATGTGGTCGCGCAGGACACGGAACAGAACCTGTCTGACGCGGTGCGGCGGAAAATCCGGATTGACTGGTATCCCGAACCGCCCAGCACGCCCATCGTAACGCCGGCCAGCGGGAAAATATCGGTCAGCTGGAGTCCGTCCGTTCTTCAGGCGAAAGACTTCGACCATTACGAACTGTACTGCGATTCCATCACCAAAGGCGACTGGTCGGATTCGTTTCTGCTTGCCGAAACGACGGCAACAAGATACGAGCATGAGGATCTTGACGTTTTCACCACCTATTATTACCGGGTGCGGTCTGTAGATTCCGCTCCGCTGGTGTTGCGAAGCACGCCGTCCGCTTCGGCCTGGGCGCGTCCGCTGGGAGTTACGGAAATAGGCGGTATTTTCTCCGCCACGCACCCGTCGAGCAGTACCTGGTATTCAAGCAATCTGCCTTCCTTTGCCTGGACTACCATTGATGTGGAACAGGCGGGCATAAAAAACTTTTACATTCTGCTTGCCACTTTTACCGCCGACAAAAACGAAGTGATCGCGAACGGCTATATACAAACCGATTACGCCTATACGTCAACCGCGCCCATAGCTGACGGTGAATGGCAGTTTCAGATAGTGGCGGAGGACAATGGCAATACCACGAGCGCGGTCGCGCGGTACTTTTTCAGGGTGGATGCGTCCACCCCGGTCGCGCCGGCTGGCCTGTATTCTGTTCCCGGTCAGAATTCTCTCATGATTTCCTGGGACGAGCCTTATATGGCCCATGATATCGCCAGCTATACGCTCTACTGCGACTCTTCCGCGCCGTACGATTTTTCGGACCAGTTTTTTGTGGCCACAGTGACCACAACATTCTATCTGCATGGCGGACTTGTGAATTACCAGCCTTACGCCTACCGCCTGACCGCTACCGACAGGCTGAGCCATACCAGCGAGTATTCGGGCGTGCTCAATGATTATGCCATAGACGGCACCGCTTCCGTGATCAGCACTCTTGCATCCACCAACCTGCCGGTTGAGGATACCTGGTATCCCGACCCCGACCCTGTATATACATGGTCCGCTTCCGACAGTGGCGGTTCGGGCCTGCGGGGCTATTACTATACCCTTTCGGCTCAAACGGCGATGACGGCGGAGGAAGTTTATTCGACCGGCACTTATACCGCCGACACGACTGCGTCTTTTACGGCTCTGCTCGACGGGATCTGGTATTTTTATCTGGTGGCGGAGGATAATCAGGGCAATTTGTCGCTGGTGTCACGGCGCGAGTCCCGCATTGATTACGCGCCGGGCGCGCCCCGCAACCTGAATCTGGTTCCGCGCTACAGGAAAATCACGCTGATGTGGGACGAGCCGGCGGTTATGCCGCCCGATTTCAGCTATTACCGGATTTATTGCGATTCCACGACCCCTTATGATTTCGAGGACGGGTTCATCCTCGCCAGAACCTCCGATACGGCTTACGCGCATTTAAATCTCGTCGCCGCCAGCACCTATTATTACCGGGTGACGATGGTGGACACGGCGCCGAACGTGCTGGAAAGCGAATATTCCGGTTCGATCGGCGCGCGGCCGGTCAGCTCGATTGACATAAGCTCGATCGTGTCGCCCACGCACCCCAGCACGTCGGCGTGGTATGGCGTGTCCGTGCCGTCGTTTCAGTGGACGGTGGAGGGCAACGGCGGGATCGGGGTCGAGGCGTATTATCTGGCGATTACAACTTATGCGCTTTCCGCCGCGTCCGTAGTGGCTGGCGGGCTGGAACTCACCGCCGCGAGTTACACAGCGCCTGCGGCTTTGCCGGACGGAGAATGGACTTTCAGCCTTGTCAGCAAGGATCTGCTGGGCGATTATTCCGCGCTGGCGGTTTATCCGTTCAAGATTGACGTTTCTTCGCCGCCGGCCCCGTCGAATCTGATAGCGGTTTCCTCGCAGAACTCGATTTCGCTGAGCTGGAGCACGCCCGTATATACCTATGATGTGGATCACTACCAGCTGTACTGCGATTCCGTTTCGCCGTTCGATTTCGCCGACGCGTTCCTGGCGACCAGCACGGTCAACACGTTTTTTCTTCATACCGGTTTGGTCAATTACCGGCCCTATCATTACCGCGTGTACGCGGTTGACAGACAGGGGCATACCGGCAACTATGCCGACACCGCCAACAACGCGCCGCTCGACATAACGCCGCCTGCCATGGGCGCGATCGTGTCGGCTTCACATCCAGACCCTGACGTCTGGTATGAAAACGGCTATCCGATTTTCAACTGGAGCGCGACCGATGAGGGCGGCAGCGGTATCAACGGCTATTATTACATGCGTTCAAGCACGGCGGAGCTCACGGCGGAGGAGGTGATGACCGGCGGAGTTTACACCTCGTCCGCGGGTGTCATACTGCCCAATGTGCCGGACGGACTGTGGTATTTTCACGCGCTGGTTGTTGATAATCAGGGTAACATTTCGGGTGTTTCGCAATACCAGTTCCGGGTGGACTATTTCCCCGCGCCGCCCGCGGACGTTACGCTGGAGAAATGGAACGGCCGCATAAACCTTTCCTGGACCGCGCCGGATCCGGACCCCGGCGATATTGACTATTACCGCGTGTACTGCGATTCAACCGTTCCGTACGATTTTGAGGATTCCTATATCGCGGCGCAGACGACAGCCGCCGCGTTCGGGCATAACAACCTGCTCGCGACCAATACCTATTATTACAGGCTGACCACCGTGGACAGGGGGCCCAACGCGCTGGAAAGCGTTTATTCCGGCATAGTGTCCGGCCTGCCGCTCGACAGCGTTGCGCCGGTCATGCTGACGCTGGCCTCGCCTTCGCATCCGTATCCGGAAACTTCGTACCAGAATAACATACCCACCTTCACATGGACGGCGTCCGATACCGGCGGATCCGACGTGGCCGGCTATTATTACATGCTCGACCAGCTGGAGGCCGTGACCACGGAGCAGCTGCTGCTGACCGGCGATTTCACCTACCTTAACACCACCAGTTACATGGCGGGTGTGGCCGACGGGATCTGGTACTTCCATATTCTGCCGGTTGACTATCAGAATAACGTGGGCGATCCGCTGACGCGCGGGATTATCATTAACATGCCGCCCGCGCCGCCGACCGATCTGGTTATGGATACGGCGGCGGCGCATGTGATGCTGAGCTGGACGGCTCCCAGCCCGCTGCCGGCAGATCTGGATCATTATAACGTTTACTGCGATTCCGTCGCGCCTTACGATTTTTCGGACGGCTATCTCGCCGTAAGCACGACCCATACGGTTTTTATTGACACGATAACGAGTTACGGCAGCTATATTTACCGTGTTACAAGCGTTGATAACGGCACCACTGCGCTGGAAAGCGAGCCCGGCAATACACAGTTTCTGGTGCAGACCGACACGATGTCGCCCGTGATGACCTCGCTTGATTCGCCCACCCATCCCGACACGGCGACCTGGTATTCCGACAATCATCCGCATCTGGAGTTTGCCGCCTATGATGTGGGGGCTGCCGGCGTGAAAGGGTATTATGTGATGTGGAGCGCGAGCGATACGCTTACGCAGGGCCAGCTGCTTGCCGGCGCGACACTGGCGGAGGCAACCTATTACCAGCAGGTCGGCGAGCTGGAGGACGGGCAGTGGTATTTTCACGCGATGGCGGTTGACAATATCGGCAATCTGTCGGAGCCGCTGGTGTTTCCCGTGCGGATTGATACGGTCCCTCCGGCGCCGGCGACGCTGAGCGCGACGGCGAACCAGAACCGGATTTCGCTTTCATGGACAGTCGCGCGCATGCCGGCCGATTTCAATTCTTTCATCGTTTACTGCGACAGCACGTCGGCCGACTGGACACACCAGTTCGCGGCCGCCGAAACGGCGGATGCGGCTTTCGTCCATACGGATCTGAAAAACTACAACGTGTACCGGTACCGCGTTCTGATAAAGGACGTCAGGGGCAATCTGAGCCAGCTTTCGGAAACGGCGAGCCTTTACCCGATAGATGAAACGGCGCCGGAGATCAGCACGCTGACGGCAACCAATCTGCCGGTCGAGGATACCTGGTATCCGGATCCGGATCCTGTATATGCGTGGGCGGCGTCCGATCTCGGCGATTCCGGGCTGCGCGGTTATTATTATGTGCTGGCGGCCACCGACACGATGACGGCGGAGGAAGTTTATTCGACCGGCACCTATACTTCGGAAACCGAGGTTTCGTTTACCGCCCTGCCGGACGGGATCTGGTATTTCTTCCTGATCGCGCAGGATAACGAGGGCAATCTGTCTTCCGTGTTCAGGCACGCGACCCGCATTGATTCCACGCCGGGCGCGCCCCGCAACCTGAATCTGGTTCCGCGCTACAGGAAAATCACGCTGATGTGGGATGATCCCGTTCCCATGCCGACCGATTTTGACTATTACCGGATTTATTGCGATTCCACGCCCCCCTATGATTTCGGGGACGGGTTCGTGCTGGCCCGAACTTCCGGCACGAGCTATACCCATTTAAATCTCGCCGCCGCCAACACTTATTATTACCGCGTCGCCACGGTTGACGGCGCGCCGAACGTGCTGGAAAGCGAATATTCCGGTTCGATCGGCGCGCGGCCGGTCAGCTCGATTGACATAAGCTCGATCGTGTCGCCCACGCACCCTAGCACGTCGGCGTGGTATGGCGTGTCCGTGCCGTCGTTTCAGTGGACGGTGGAGGGCAACGGCGGGATCGGGGTCGGCGCATATTACGTGACGCTTACCACCTATCCGCTTTCAATAGAGGCGGTTGTGGCGGGCGGCTTGCGTTTGACCGCCACGGCCTATACCGCGCCTGCGGCTCTGCCGGACGGAGAATGGACATTCAGCATCGTCAGCGAGGACCTGATAGGCGATTATTCCGCGCTGGCGGTTTATCCGTTCAAGATTGACGTTTCTTCGCCGCCGGCTCCGTCGAACCTGATAGCGGTTTCCTCGCAGAACTCGATTTCGCTGAGCTGGAGCACGCCCGTATATACATATGATGTTGACCATTACCGGCTGTACTGCGATTCCGTTTCGCCGTTCGATTTTGCCGACGCGTTCCTGGCGACCAGCACGGTCAGCACTTTCTTCCTGCACACCGGGCTGGTAAACTACAAACCCTACCATTACCGCGTGTACGCGGTTGACAGACAGGGGCACGTCGGCAATTATGCCGACACCGCCAACAACGCGCCGCTCGACATAACGCCGCCTGCCATGGGCGCGATCGTGTCGGCTTCGCATCCCGATCCGGATATCTGGTACGAGGACGGCAATCCTATTTTCAACTGGAGCGCGACCGACGCGGGCGGCAGCGGCATCAACGGCTATTATTACATGCGTTCGAGCACCGCCGGGCTGACGGCGGCGGAGGTGATGTCCGGCGGAGTTTACACCTCGTCCGCCGGGGTTATCATGACCGGCGTGCCGGACGGGCTGTGGTATTTCTACGCCATGGCGGTTGATAACCAGGGCAATATTTCGGATGCCGAAGCCTACCTGTTCCGGGTGGACTATTTTCCCGCGCCGCCGACCGGCGTGACGCTGGAGAAATGGAACAGCCGCATCAACATTTCGTGGACCGCGCCGGACCCTGATCCCGGCGACATAGATTATTACCGCCTGTACTGCGATTCCACCACTCCTTACGATTTCGATGATTCCTATATCGTGGTGCAGACGACGTCCACCGCGTTCGGGCATAACAACCTGTTCGCGACCAACACTTATTATTACAGGCTGAGCGCCGTGGACAAGGGCCCGAACGCGCTGGAAAGCGTTTATTCGGACATAGTGTCCGGCCTGCCGCTCGACAGCGTTGCGCCGGTCATGCTGACTTTGGTTTCGCCCTCGCATCCGTATCCGGCGGTTTCGTACCAGAATAACATACCCACTTTCACATGGACGGCGTCCGATACCGGCGGCGCGGGCGTGGCCGGGTATTATTACATGCTCGACCAGCTGGAAGCCATGACCACGGAGCAGCTGCTGCTGACCGGCGGGTTCACCTATCTTAACACCACCAGTTACATGGCGGGCGTGGCTGACGGGATCTGGTATTTCCATATTCTGCCGGTTGACTATCAGAATAACGCGGGCGACCTGCTGACGCGCAAGATAATACTGAATCTGCCGCCAGCTCCGCCGACCGGTCTGGTGATGACGACCGCGCCGGCACTGGCGATCCTGAACTGGACCGCGCCCAGCCCGTTCCCCGCAGATTTCGATTATTACAAGATTTACTGCGATTCCAGCGCGCCGTATGACTTCGGCAACGCCTATGTCGCCGGCACTACGGCGGATACGGTTTTTGTGGACACGGTTACTTCGCACCTCAGCTATAAATACCGCGTTACCGCGGTGGATAACGGCACAACTCCGCTGGAAAGCGAGCCCGGCAATACACAGTTTCTGGTGCAGACTGACACGATGTCGCCCGTCATGGCTTCTCTTGTGTCGCCTACTCATCCCAACTCTTCGGTCTGGTATACCGATACCGCGCCGCTCATGGAATTTTCCGCTTACGATAACGGCAGCGCGGGAGTGAAAGGGTATTATGTGATGTGGAGCGCGAGCGACACGCTTACGCAGGCTCAGATACTGGTGGGCGGGGCGCTGCTCGGCGCCACTTATTATCAACTGATTTACGGGCTGGACGACGGGCAGTGGTATTTCCACGCGATGGCGGTTGACAATGCCGGGAATCTGTCGGTTCCGGCGGTCTATCCGGTAAAGATTGACACTCTGCCGCCCACGCCGGAAGCGCTGTCCGCCACCGCCGGGCAAAACGAGATCGAGCTTTCCTGGTCAATAAGCCGTATCCCCGCTGATTTCAATTCGTATATCGTGTATTGCGACAGCACCTCGGCCGACTGGACCCATCAGTTCGTGGCGACGGAAACGGTGGACGCGTCTTTCATTCATGCGGGCCTGCGCAATTATAACGTGTACCGTTACCGCATACAGTCGCGGGACAGCCGGGGAAATTTGAGCGGACTGTCGGAGAATCTCAGCCTTTATCCCATTGACGCGCTTGCGCCGGAAATAACAGCCCTGATCTCGCCCACCCATCCGGACGAGGCGGTGTGGTATTCGTCCGGCGCGCCGCATTACGCCTGGCAGGCGGTTGATACGGGCGGCTCCGGCCTGAAAGGGTACTATTACATTCTGGACAACAGCGAAACTGCCGAACTGGATGACATGATAGCGCGCGGCACGTTCACCATAGCCGTCAGCCATACCGAGCCGCAGGCGCTGCCCGACAGCATCTGGTATTTTCATCTGGCCGCGCTGGACCAGCAGGAGAATTACAGCGCGATCGAAACTTTCAGAACCAACATTGATTCCGCGCCGGCCGCGCCGCTTGATCTGACGGCTTTGCCGCTGGAACAGGCGGTGATGCTGACCTGGAGCGAGCCCGACCCGTTCCCCTCCGATTTCGCGGCGTACCGGGTATATGTTGATTCCGTCGCGCCGTATGACTGGGCGGACGCGTTCGTAGTGCAAACCGACACCACGACTTTCACGCACTGGAACCTTGACAGAAACGCGACTTATTATTATACGGTCCGCACGGTGGATGCGGAGCCCAACCAGATGGAAAGCGCGGCTTCAAACGTGGTGGCCGTGCGGCCGGTCGAGCATATCGCGCCGGTGCTTGCGGGGCTTGCCAGCCCGACCCATCCCGATCCCGCGGCGTGGTATTCGACCGCCGCGCCGGTGTTTAACTGGACCGCCACGGATGAAGGCGGCAGCGGACTGGCTTTTTACAGTTATGTCATAAGCACGCTGGCCGTTTCGGACGCGGCGGTATGGACGTCCGCTTTGCGGGTGACCACTGCCGCCTACAGCGCGCCCGCTCCGCTGGCGGATGGCGTCTGGCATTTTTATGTCAGCGCGCAGGACGGAGCGGGCAACGTGTCGTCCGTTTCCGTGCTTACGTTCAATATAGACACCGGCGCGCCGCAGGCGAGCATTGCGCTCAGTTCCGCTTTGCCGCTCGCTTCGGGCAGGTACGGCGTCACGCTTACGCTTGCCGACGAGCTTAGCCCGCTCGTTGCCGCTCCGGCGCTGATTTTTACGCCCGCCGGCGGAACCGGTTCCACGGTTACTTTGACAAATGTGTCCGGCCCGGTCTGGGCCGGCACGGTTGCTGTGTACGCCCAAACCCCGGCCGGCACGGCGGAGTTCGCTTTCTCCGCCACCGATTCGGCGGGGAATACCGGAACCGTGATAAGCTCCGGCTCGAGTTTCGCGGTTGATACTTCGATTTCAAGCTCTGCGGCCGGCACGGTGCTGGGCCCGGACAACTGCGCCGTCGTCATACCGGTTGGCGCGGCTGACAGGCGTATAAGCGTGCGGATTGACGACGTCAGCGGCGATTCCGTGCTTGACCGGGCGGTTCTGCTGGCGGTTAATTTCGGCTCGATGCTGGAGATCAGCTCCTCCGTTTACAAGGAGTTCAGCGCGACGGCTACCGTTACCGGCGAAGCGATAACGCGGTTCAGTGTGCCTGTCACGGTTTCAGTGGCTTACGCCGATTCCGACGGCGACGACGTGGTGGACAATACCGATGTGCCTGCCGGGAATCTGCGTCTGTTTTATCTTGACCGCGCGCTCGCGAAATGGGAGTTTGTGCCGGGCCAGTATCTGGACCGGGTCGAAAAGCGGGTCAGCGCGCCGGTCAGCCACTTCTCGACTTACGGGCTGCTGGCGGTAAAGCCGGGCGCGGTTGCCGCGACGGGGATAGTGGCGTATCCCAACCCCTGCTATTTAAAACATACGGCCTATATCACTATCGGCGGCATTCCCGCGTCGGCCGCCAACGCGCTGGTGCGGATATACGATCAGAACGGAGCGCTGGTGCGCACCCTGAGCGAAGCGTCGGGCGAAGTGGTGACTTCGGCTGCGGGCGGCAAGCAGGCGCAGTGGAACGGTTTGAACTCGTCCGGCGACAGGGTTGCCAGCGGCGTATATATCTATCTGCTGAAGGCCGACGGACTCAAGACCACCGGCAGGCTGGGCGTACTGTGGTGATTTTATGAAAAACGCGATATTCGCGATTACGGCAGTCTGCGCTTTGCTCTGCGCCCCGGCTTTCAGCTCGGGCGAGGGAACCAGCTCGGCTAAATTCCTCAAGGCCGACTCCGGCGCGCGGTCAAGCGCGCTGGGCGGCGCGTATACCGCCGTGTCAGACGACGCGGATGCCGTCAACTATAATCCAGCCGGCATGGTTCAGCTGGGCCGGCAGGATGAGGCGTATTTCACCCATAATGAATGGATCAGCGGGTTCCGGCAGGAAAACCTTTCCTATGTGCGCAACACCCCCGCCGGCGCGTTCGGCGCGGGGCTGGTGTATTTTCACAGCGGTGCAATAGCTGAAACGGACATGGCGGGCAGTTACACCGGCGGCGAATTCGAGCAGTCGGACATGGCGTTCAGCGTTAATTACGCATATCGCCATGACGGCCGGCTGTCGCTTGGCGCGGGCGTGAAACTGATCCGGGAAAGCCTGTACGGGCATTCCGCCATGAGCGGCGCGCTCGACGCGGGCGCGCTGTACGCGTTCAGCGATGACCTGCGGCTGGGTCTGACGATCCGCAATATCGGGCCGGGCATAAAACTTTATGAGGAATCGTTCCCGTTGCCGTTTGCCGTGCGCGCCGGCGCGGCGTACACTTACCGGGCCAATACGCTGTTCTCCGCCGACCTTGAAAAAGCCCGCGATTCCGGGCTGGTTCTGAAATTCGGCGCGGAATACCGCGTGTCAGTCAGAAAAAGCGATGTGCTGGCATTGCGCCTGGGCTATTGCGGCGCGCGCGACGAGGACGCCGGCTCCGGGCTCACCGGCGGGCTGGGTTTCAAGGTGGAGCGGTATGTCATAGATTATTCATTCTCGCCGTTCGGAGAGCTGGGCAACGCGCACAGGTTTTCGTTCGGCATGGCGTTCGGGCCGGCGGTTAAAAAAACCGGCGCGCATGAGGAGTATGCGGAGGAGTCCGGCGCCGGGGCCGCATCTGTTTCCGGCAAGTCCGGCGAACCGCCTGCAGCCGCCGGAGCAATTGCGCGTCCGGCGGAGCCTGCCGCAAAGCCCGCCGTTCAGCCGCTCCCGGCGCAGGAAATTCATGCGGCACCTGCCGCGGAGCCGGTTCCCGCTGTCCGCAATGACACGCCTGATGAAGGGATCAGCATCGAGGAAAGCGTGCCGCAAGCCGAGCCGGTTGCGGAAACCAAAGAGGAATGCGTGAGCAGGTGTGTCGCGTCGGGCACGCTCGATTCGATCGGGTGCATCAGCAGATGCGGGCCGGTGCGTTAGAAAAAAACACGCGGCGGCGTTACGTTTTCAAATGCGGAGCGGCAAAAAGAAACCGGGCCGGGTTTCGCCAAAAGATCTTTTTGACTGTTTGAAAGCCCGGGATATTATCCCGGGCTTTTGTGCGTTGCGAAAAGACATAGCGCGCCGGCAACGGCAAGCCCGTTGTTCTGGCGTCATGTTCTGCGGGGCGGGTTCGTGCCGATGGCGGCGCGGAAGCGGGGGCACGGCTGAAAGACGCCTTGCGGGTCATGCCCGGCAAAGCGCGGACGCGCCGTCCAGGACGGCGCGCCGGGGAAACGATACGGGCCCCGGCTCTTTTGCACCCGGCCCCAAATCAGTTCCGTGTCAGTTTTCGCGCCAGCAGGGCGCCAGCATGGAACACGCGCTTGAGCGCGCGCACATGGTGCAGGCCCAGCGCGCGCACGCACCGTTCCGCCCACAGCGCGCACATTCTTGCCGGCTGGGCCGCCGTTGGCGGCAGCTGGCGGGTTTCGAATACCGGGTCGAGGCGGTTGGCCAGAAGAAGCGTCTTGAGCTGCTGGGGGTCTGCGATTGCGGCGGTTACGGAAAAGGCTCCGCGCCCGATGTCGGCCGCGCGGTGCGCGTCGCTGCCGGACACCATCGTTTTGCCCAGTTCCCGCGCCAGCGCGAACGCGCGGGCGTTGCCGTATTCCGTGTTTGAAGGATTGAAAATTTCCAGCGCGTCTATGAGCGGGGCGAACTCGCGGATATGCCGCTCGCTCAGGCCCGAGCCGGGCCGCAGCGGGTGAGGGATCACGGTGATTCCCCCCTGCGTTTTTATGGCTTTCAGGGCGGCGGCGGGTTCGGTTTCGCGCACGGCGCGGTCAATAAACAACCCGATTATATGGCCGGCGGAAGTGGAAACTTCCACGCCGGCTATCGCGCGCGGGGCTGGCGGCAAGGCGGGGCCGGGCGGTATGGCAGTATCGGTTTTTGCTGTTATGGCGGGCCGGGCGGAGTTTGCCGGAAAACACTCCGGCCCGGGCAGCGCGTCGTGATCGGTCAGCGCGTAGAAGGCGAGGC
>JAQVSV010000013.1 GCA_028700325.1 Elusimicrobiaceae bacterium
CTTCGCCTGTTTTCCCGAATAAAACGACTCCCATCCCGGGAAACCGCACTTCATACTGGGGCGTGCTCACCCCGGGATAATGGGAGGAAATGCGCTGGCGCGCATCCGGCAACATCGCCCATTTGTCATACAGGCGGCCCCGATCCCGCACTATGGTATGGGAGCCATGCAGCGCATCAACTATATTGGTGGCTTTCCTTATATCTTTGATAACCTCGTGCTGGGTCGGCCCGAATTTGGAAGAAACCGCGCGCAATGCAACCCGCAGCTGGTACGAGCGCAGTTTATAATTATCCGCCGGATAGGCGGTAGTCGGTGTCAGCATAAGTGAAGCGGGAGTGGATAAAAGCTGCTTTAAATGTTTCTGTTCTTTCGGGGTAAGCCAGGCCATTATGTCGCCGGTTTGAATGGCGGGACACGATGCCTCGCCAGCATAAACCATGCCCGATGCTGCCCACAGCAGAATTATTGCCCATATTTTCATCCTGATCATAAATTTCTCCAAGTGTAGTGTAAAGGCTTGCGGAGGTGTTGTCAAGGGCCTTTCGGGTTCAGGGCGGACTCCACGCTGCTCCCGTAAGTCATTCCGCGTACGGGCGCAATATGCCGGGCAGCGGGCTTGTCCGGCACGGCAGATAATGTGAAATGGTTTTGGCTGTGCCATTGGCCTGCCGGTTGTTATTACGCTTTACCGGCAAGCCGGGGGTTTCTTTTGATCCGGACTTCGTTTGCCTGCTTACGCAGGGTTACACACGAATCCCCCTGCCTGAGCTATGCCATATTATGTCGTGCCGGCCAGCGCGGGTTTTTTGAGCGGAATTCATACAAAGAAAAACGCGCCGGACAGCCCGGCGCGTTTTTTTCGTTTAAGCAGAAAGAGTACGGAGATTAAGCTCCGGTCTTGTCGTTTTCCTGAACGAATTTTTTGATGTCTTCAAGGGCTTCAAGAATCATTTTCGCTTTGGTCACGCCGAATGAAAAAGGATATTTGTCTTCTTCCGTGCGTTTGATAACCAGCAAAGGATTGCCCCGGTATTCGCTTTTTTCAATAATCATGTTAATCTCCTTGGAAACGCTCGCCACCTGTCCAGATTATAATAGTTATTTCGTTTTTAGTCCAGATTTTTAAAAAAATCTCCGGCCAGCCCGCAGGCGTCGCGGATCTGCTGCGGCCGCAGACAGCCGAAACTCATCCGCAGATGGTTCTCCCCGCCCTTGCCGAACGCCTCGCAGGGTATGGTGATCACGCCCTTTTCTTTCAGCAGCCGCAGCGCGGTTTCATGGGCGGTGAAAGGCGAATTTATTTTTACCGCGGCGAACATCGCGCCCTGCGGGTCGCGCCAATGCAGCCGGTCAATGCCGGCCAGCCCGGCTCTGAGGATTTCGCGCCGGCTTTTTATTGACTCCAGATATTTCTTCGACGGCCAGGCCTCGTTTTTTATAAGCAGTTCCGCCGCCGCCTGTCCGGCGTTGGGCGCGCAGACTACCGTCGTGTCCTGCGCTTTTATGGCCTGCGCGATCACTGCCCGCGGCGCGGCGATATAGCCGGTGCGCCAGCCCATCAGGCCGAGACTTTTTGAAAAACTGCCCAGCGTGACGGTGTGTTCCCGGCAAACCGAGGCGGGCCGGAAATGCGGAACGTCGTGACAATAGCGGTCATACACTTCATCGCTTATAAGCCAGATTCCCCGGGCGGCGCATTCCCGCGCTATCAGCTCTACCGATTCGCGCGCGAAAACCGAGCCGGTCGGGTTATTGGGGTTTACTAAAGTGACGGCTTTTACGCGCGGAGCAAGTGCGCGCAGAAAGGCGCCGGTGTCGAGCGCCCAGCTGTCGGTTTCCAGCAGCGGGACTTCCACCGCCCTGCGGTTTAGCAGGTCAAGCGTCATCCTGTGGTTGAAATAGCCGGGCGTGAACACTATAACCTCATCACCCGGGTCGGTTAAAGCGCAGACCGCCAGAAAATACGCGTGATTGGCGCCGGCGGTTATTATAATTTCTGTGTCCGGATTATAGCGCGCGCCGTCCGGCCCGAGTATTTTATCGCAAACGGCCTGACGCAGGCCTGAAAAACCTTCATCCGGCGTGTAGGAGTCAAGCCGTCCGGGTTCGGAGAAGACCTGCTTCATGAGCCCGGCGTCAGGCGCGAAGTCAGGCACCGCCTGACCGAGATTGTATACCGGACGGCCCTGCCTTCGCATTTCGGCAGCGACAGAGTTGAACTCGAAAATTACCGGATGGGCGACGGTTTCTATTGTCAGCATAAATCTGCCTATACTCTACAATTTTTTTAAGCCGGCGCGTAGCTCCCGCCGGATGAGTTTGCTATACTTTACGCATGAAGAAGACTGAGCGTTATCCGGCTGGCGCCGTGCGGCTGGAAGGCGAGGCCGACGCGGATGGCGGCTGGGACGGCATTGTCAGCCACTACCTTGAAACCGGCGTTTTGCGCAAACAGACTTGTTACCGCGCGGGCGTGAAGTGCGGTCGGGAACAGGTGTTCCGGGCGGACGGCACTCTGGAGCAGGAAATTTTCTATCGCGACGGGCTGCCCAGCGGAGCGGCGGTCTTTTATTATCCGGACGGAAAAAAACAGCGGGAGATATTTTTTGAGGCGGGCCGCATTCTGTCGTCCGCCGAATATAAGCCGGACGGGCTGCCCGACACTTCCGGCCAGCATTTCAAATCCGCGGACATTTAACCATGATCAATACCAGACATATCAGGAAGAATACCGCCGCACAGGGAAAAAGCGGACGAGAAAAACTGGCCCTTTTATTATTCGCGGTGGTGCCGCTTGCGATACTGGCGGGTTTCATCGCCAGATTCACGTTCAGCACCGCGAGCTATTTAAACCGCGCGCGCGGCGCGATGGAGGCGGGCGATCCTGTAAAAGGGTTCGAATTGTACATGACCGCCGTGAACCGCGGCGATATGTACGCCATTTCACGGGTTATCGCCGCGCGGCGGTTCTGGAGCGTGGAGCAGTACCAGCGGTTTCTGCGGCTTGTCGAGCGGAAAGCCGAGGCGGGCGACGCTGTTTTTCAGAATGTCATGGGCGAGCTCTGCGCAAACGGATACGGCGTGCGCCAGAATTACGGCGCGGCTCTTGAATGGCTGAAGAAATCAGCCGCGCAGGGCAATACCCGCTCGCAGTACAATATCGGAATTTTCTATCTCAACGGCTACGGAGTGTTTGCTGACCAGCGGGAGTCGCTTGTCTGGTTCGGCAAAGCCGCCGCGGGCGGCAGCAGGCAGGCCGCGGAAATGCTTGTTCAGGTGCAGGCGATGCAGGCCAGAGTGACGGCTGCTCAAGCCGGGGCCGCACCAGCTCCGGCAAAAAAACCGGAAGCGGCCGCGCGGAAAACCGTTAAAAACTAATCTTCGCTTTCAGCGCAGTTTACGGGCTGGGATTGCGCATAGCACAGAGTGTCGAGCAGTTTCCCGTTGCCGTTAAGCAGGCGGTACTTTCCATCCGCAACAGCGCAGCGGGGCAGATATCCCTGTTTGGTTTTACTGGCCGCGCACAGGACGGTTTTGCCCGATTTAAACAGGTATGTTTCCGCGCCGGAACCCGGTGCGATAATGCGCTGAATAGTCAGCTCCGGCGCGGGCATTTCAGTCGGGCCCGGCGGCAGAGCGACGCTTTCCGCGTCGAACGCGGCAGTGTCTGCCGTTACAGCCATGTTTTCGGCCCGGGTCGAGATTTCGGACGCCCGCAGAACGGGGCTGTTGCTTTTTTCGTCGTCCGGCGAAACGGCGGAATCTGCCGCGGATGAGCCTGCGGTTTCCGCTTCTTCGCTTAAAATGTCAACAGGCAGGCTTAACTGCCCGGCCTGCGGCGCAATCGTTTCGGCCTGCACGGCTTTTTCTTCGGCCGGCGTGGCGAGTGACTCGGCTTCAGCGGCTATGGCCTCCGCCTCAACGGGTGTCACGGGTTCCGCGAAGGCCGGCAAGCCCAGCAAAACCGACATGGCGCAAATTCCAATAATATTCCGCATGGTATCGCTCCTTTTCTATATGATAACTCGCAAAACGCCGTTGCTGTATAAAGGTACAGCTCCGCGCCTTTTTTCCAGGCGTCCGGCTCCAGGCCGGCTTTTTCGGAGCAAAGCGAGTGCATGAACAATTCCATGTTGTTTGCGAAGTGTTCCCACACCTGAGGCAGATAGGTTCCGCTGCGCCGGCCCCGCCGGACCAGAACGCCGTGTTTGCCGGGCACTATCTCGGCGGGCGACGTTATGCGCCTCAGCGGCGAGAGTATCGAGATTTCAATTTTTATCTCCGCCAGTTCCTCCGCGCCAAGCGGCGGAAAGCGCGGATCCTCAAAAGCGGCTGAACCCGCCAGCCCGCAAACCGCATTCTGCAGCGTGTCCGCCGGTTCGAGCGAGCCCATGCAGCCGCGCAGCTTCCCGTTTTTTGAAAGCGTTACAAACAATGCGGCGGGCATATTGAAAAGCGCGTTGCAGTTCAGTGCCGGGCGCAGCGGCCCGCCTGTTTTTAACCGGGCAAGAATGCTGTTGCGGGCAAGAGCGAGCAGCTCGGTTTTTTCGGTTCCGGTAAACTCGAACGGTTCGGGTTTTTGCGCCCGTTCAACGAAAGCGCCCGCGCCATAGCCGACCACCCGGTTTCTGTCCGCGCCTTCAGCGCGCGAGGAGTTGGCGCGGCTGAGCGTGGCAAAATCGTTTGCGCCCAGCGCGCAGGCCGCCGCCAGCCCCGCCATGACGGCGGCTGCGCCGCAACAGGCGGTGTCGAGCCCGGGCAGGTTTTCGTTTAACAGCAATTCTTCCGCCAGCGCGAAATACGACGGCGCGTTGGCGCGCGTTGCGGTTTCGAGGGTCAGGAGCATCGTCCGGTCGGCTATTTCGGCTGTTTCCGCCGCTGGATAGTGCGCGAAATCCGTTGACACTATTATCAGAACGGCCTTGCCTTCCGCTTCCCGCGCAATGGCGGCGCCTATCCTGGCGGCGGTTTCTGGTTCGGCGTGGTTAAGCGCGACAGGCAGTATTTCAACGCCCGGCAGAACCGTCTGCAAAAACGGCAGCTGCACTTCAATGGAATGTTCTCGCGCGTGAGCGGCGGGGCTGTGCGCAAACAGCGCGGGATGATTGCTTAAAAGCGCGTCGGCGAGCGCGGAATCAATCCCGCACTCTCCCAGCGGGGTTGCAAACGCCCCTTCTTTGACAATTGCGGCGTTTTCAATAGAAACAGTGTGTCCCGCACCTAGAATTACGGCGGTGTCAAACGTCAGTCCTTTCAGGCAGGCATATGCTTCCGCCGCGACCGCGCCGGAATAAATGTATCCGGCGTGCGGAGCAAGGATTCCTCGAATTGCGCCTTCGGGTTTCCGGTCTGAGCGGGCTTGCGCCAGCAATTCGGCGGCAAGGTTTTTAAGCTTGTCGGGTCCGGCAGGATAAAACCCGCCGGCCGCTACAGGTTTTCTGATATTAACCGGCATAGTCCTCCTTCATGCGTACCCGTTGGGTTCATGGCGCACCTTGCTGAAATGATAGCAATAAACTATGCGCCGGATAAAATGGCTTGAAGCGGAACTGCTAAAGAAATATAATATACAGGCAATTGTAGCCGCGATTTATGGTGGCTGTAGCTCAATGGTTAGAGCGCACGGCTGTGGCCCGTGAGGCTGCGGGTTCAATTCCCGTCAGCCACCCCATACTAAACGCCTAGAACTTTCTGTCGAAACTGACATAAGTTCTGGGCGTTTTAGTTTATGTGCAGCCAAGATGTTAAACGGTACTCTGTATTCACAATTGAATAGCAGGCATAAATTCAGAGGAATTTCCCGTTAAATAAGATTGTTGGCCTTTATGCCGTCAGGTCACGCATAAATCGCGAAGCGATTTGGCCTGACCACGGCTCCGCCCGTTTGCTGCGCATAAACGTGCGTCCGCCCTTGCGGGGTGCGTGGGAAGCAGTGCTTCCCTGACTACGCGCACCCCTCACCCGTAAATATGAAACTCCCCCGGCTGTGCCATTGGCCTGCCGGTTTTTATTACGCTTTACCGGCAAGCCGGGGGTTTCTTCTTTCCAAATAGCCAAGCTGTTTGCCCCGCGAGCGGGGTTGCACACTCCATCCCCCTGCCCGAGCTATGCCATGCCGGCAATCATTATGCCGTGCCGGCCAGCACCGGGTTTTGGTGAGCGGAATTTATAAAACCCCCGCCTTTAAAAGCGGGGGTTTGCATTCCGGATCATTTTTTCACTTCGCAGGCACGGAATAATGCGAGTGCATTATAAGCCATCTGCCGTTGCGTTTCTCGAATACAAAGGTGAACAGGCCATCGAGCTTGAATTTCTTTCCGCCGGTTACGCCGTTGTAAATACCGACGCCGCTTGTCCACGCCACGCTGCCGCAGGCGGAAACTTCATACGCCTTTGCTTTGAAAGATAACTTTTCGAATTGCCTGTGGGTAGCGATAAAAGTTTTTTTCAGCCGGGGCAGGCCCATTACAACTTCTCCTTCAGATCCGATGGAAATCACATCCTTGTCTTTTGCGTAAAAGGACAACGCTTTCTCGGTATTGCGCGATACGAACGCGGTCATCGCATCGCTGATTGTTTTGAGTATTTCTTTCTTTACTGTCAGTGTCGCTTTCATTTTATCTCCCTTTTATCTCTTTAAGCAGCAGCGTGTATTCAAGCGCGGCGCGCTTGGCGCGTTCGATATTATTGGCTGACGCACTGTGCCCTCCGTCAATATTCTCATAGTAATACACTTTGTTGCCGAGCGCGATGAGTTTTGCGGCTGATTTTCTGGCATGGCCGGGGTGCACGCGATCGTCTTTTGTCGAGGTAACGAAAAAGATGTCGGGATAAGCAACGCCTTTGCGGATGTTCTGGTACGGCGAATAGCGCGAAATTACGGCGCGCATGGCGGGTTCGTCGGGATCGCCGTATTCGGCTTTCCAGCTGTCGCCCGCAAGGAGCTTGGTGTAGCGCAGCATGTCGAGCAGGGGCACTTCGCAAAGCACCACCTTGAAAAGATCGGGCCGCTGGGTGAACATCGCGCCCATAAGCAGGCCCCCGTTGCTGCCGCCCTGCGCGCCCAGATGTCCGGGCGAGGTAACTTTTGTTTTTACGAGATCTTCGGCGATGGCTATGAAATCGTCAAACGCTTTCTGCCGGTTTTCCAAAAGCGCGGCTTTATGCCATTTCGGCCCGAATTCGCCGCCCCCGCGGATGTTGGCAAGCGCATACACGCCGCCCTGTTCCAGCCACAGGTTCCCCAGCACCGGGCTGTAGTGCGGCTCCATGGAAATTTCGAACCCGCCGTAGCCGTAAAGCAGAGTCGGATTGGCGCCGTCGTATTTCATGTTTTCCGGCCCGACCAGAAAATACGGAATTTTCGTGCCGTCTTTGCTGACCGCCTCTTTTTGCGTTACTTTTAACCCTTTCGCGCTGAATTTGGGCGGCAGCTGCTTGATGAGCTGCGGAGCGTTGGCGCCGTCGGTATAATACAGGCTGGGCGGAGTAAGAAAATTGGCGTAGTCGAACATGAACCCGTTTGCGAAATCGTCGGCTGCCGTGACGCCCGCCGTGCCGTTATCCGCCACCGGGACGGTTTCGCCCGCCCACTGGCCGTTTTCCCGGTGAAATTTCAAAACGCGGCTTTTGACGTTGTCGAGAATAGAAACGAGCACGGTGTCTTTTGTGGTTGTTATTCCCGACAGGGTCATTCGGTCTCCCGGCTCTAAAATTGTCTGAATTTTACCGGCGGGATCGCCGGTGTCAACCGCCTGCCTGTCGAAAGAGACGAGGCTCCCCTGCTTGAATGTTCTGCCGCCGATTAACCAGTCGCTGCGCAGCGACGCCAGTATCAGGTTTTTGAAAACGCCGTAAAATCTGGCGTCTGCTGGCAGCGGGATTTTTTTTAGTTCGCCGCCGGAAAACAGCCAGTTTTCCTCTTCGAAAAAGCTGGGCGCGTTACTGACGCCCGAGTAGGCGCCTTCCGGACGGATGCCGCAGAATCCGCTGACGGCCATCGTGTCCTTGTCCCGCTCGAACAGGACGGGCGCGGCTTTGGGATCCGTGCCGCGCCGCCATTTGCGCACGAGGCGGGCATAGCCTGATTTTGTAACGGAATCGGGCGTGGTCGCGTCGGCAAAAAGCACGGTGTCACGGTCAAGCCAGGAAAGACCGCTTTTGCTTTCTTCCAGCCGGAACCCGTTTTTCACGAACTCCTTTTTTTCCACGTCGAATTCCCGGATCACGCTCGCGTCTTTCCCGCCTCTTGAAAGGGAAAGCAGGCAGAACCGGTTTTCCGGCGGCAGGCAACTGGAACCTTTAAACACCCAGTTTTCCTTTTCTTTTTTTGACAGCTTGTCAAAATCCAGCAGGATTTCCCAGGCGGGTTTGTTTTTTTTATATTCCGGCAGGGTCGCTCTGCGCCATAAACCGCGCACGTTTTTTCCGTCCTGCCAGAAGTTATATACATAGCCGTTGCGCAGGGATCCGTAGGGTATGCGGTTTTTATCGTTGTAAAGCGCTTCCGCTTTTTTTAAAAACGGCGCGTAATGTCTGTCATTCTGGAGTTCGGCGAGGGTTGTTTTATTCTGGGCGCGCACCCAGTCCAGCGATTTTGAGCCTTCAATTTCTTCCAGCCACAGATACTGGTCGGGCGTATCCTCCGCCGACTGGGCAAACGCGCAGGGCGCGCCTATTGCCAGCGCTAACGCAACTGACACTGCTGTTATTGAAATTTGCATTTGCATTCTCCATTAAATCTACTTGGTCAGTTTACTCAAATTTAAGGGATTTGCAAAACGGTTTCCGGCAACAGGTTCCATTTTTCAGCATAAATAGTATAATCAGACTATGAAAAGAATACTCAACATGGCAGTATTATCGGTGTGCGCGGTTTTTTTGTCCGGCTGCACTTCAATAATGGTGTTTCAGGACGCGAAAACCGTGCCGCAGGGCAGTCTTGAAACCGGAGTCGGCATGGCTGCGGGCTCCTACAGTTCGCGCAGGACGCTGGCGAATTTTGATCTGACCGTTCCGTCCGTGGCGGGCAACGCCTGGCTGCGCTACGGTATTATTTCCTCGTGGGACGCGGGCGTCAATCTGGCGATACCCGGCAACTGCACCGTTGACACGAAGGTGATGTTCATGAACGAGGACAACGGCGCGCCGTTCACCATGTCTGGCGGAGCCGGATACGGGTTCAGCATGGGCAACGGCAACACCGAAAACGACAGTCAGGTTCAGAAAGTGACCGACTACATCATCCCGCTTTACTTTTCAAAAAACATGCTCGACTGGCTTACCGCCTATGTGTCGCCGCGGTATTTCTACCGGCGAACCTATAACGAGCAGCGCTACACCAGTCTGCCCGCCACTTCGGAAGTGCTGTTCGACAATATGATGGGTGTTGGCGCCGGTTTTGCGTTTAACTTCAACGAAAAGAGTCGGCTGATGCTTGAGTGGCAGTATACGGCCCCGTTCTCGGACCTGCAGTTAAGTTCCGTCCAGCTCGGCATCGGCCTTGCCACCCGCTGGGGCGGGAATAAGGAAAAGTAATTTCCCCCGATCAAAAAGCCCCGCCGAAATGGCGGGGCTTTTTTTTGGCAACAACCCGCAAAAGTTAGGTACTATATGCTTATACGCGCTGTTACGCATAAGGATTCAAGGGGGACTCATGACGCAGCCAAAAACACACCAGCCACCGCTTTCGCCGCAGGAACTTGAAACGATCAACGCCTACTGGCGGGCGGCCAACTATCTGTCGGTCGGGCAGATCTATCTGCTGGACAATCCGCTTTTAAGCGGACAGCTCAGCGCCGAGGATATCAAACCCCGTCTGCTGGGCCACTGGGGCACCACGCCCGGCCTTAATTTCATTTACGCGCATTTAAACCGCGTCATCAGGCGTGACGATCTTGACATGATCTATATTATCGGGCCTGGACACGGCGGCCCCGGCATTGTCGCCAACTCCTGGCTTGAAGGAACCTACAGCGAAGTTTATCCGGAAATCACGCTCGACAAGAGCGGCATGCAAAAACTGTTCAAACAGTTTTCGTTTCCCGGCGGAATACCCAGCCACGTCGCGCCGGAAACCCCCGGTTCCATCCATGAAGGCGGCGAGCTGGGTTATTCGGTGGCGCACGCCTATGGCGCGGCGTTTGACAACCCGGAGCTGATTGTCGCCTGCGTAGTGGGCGACGGCGAGGCCGAAACCGGCCCGCTTGCCGCCAGCTGGCATTCCAGCAAATTCCTTAACCCGGCAAAAGACGGCGCGGTGCTGCCGATTCTGCATCTTAACGGCTATAAAATCGCCAACCCGACCATACTTTCCCGTATTCCGAACAGGGAACTGGAATCGCTGTTCAAAGGCTACGGCTACCATCCGATCTTCGTGGAAGGCCGCGAGCCCGAAGCCATGCACCAGCTGATGGCGGCGGCGATGGACAAAGCGCTGGCCGAAATTAAAAAAATCCAGCGTGCGGCCCGGCGCAAAGGCGCGCCGGCAAAGAATGTGCCCGCGTGGCCTTTGATTATTCTGCGCAGTCCCAAAGGCTGGACCTGCCCGCCCGAAATAGACGGGCAGAAAACCGAGGATTACTGGCGTTCGCATCAGGTTCCGCTGGCCGAAGTGCGTAACCGGCCCGACCATATACGTATTCTTGAAAACTGGATGCGCAGCTATAAACCGGAAGAACTGTTTGACTCCAACGGCCGTCCCCGGCAGGAACTGCTTGATCTGGCTCCCAAAGGTGCCCGGCGCATGGGCGCCAATCCCCACGCCAACGGCGGGTTGCTGCTTAAGGATCTTGACATGCCGGATTTCCGCGCTTATGCGGTTAAATTTGACCGGCCCGGCACGGTGAGCGGGGAATCCACCCGCGTAATGGGCCAGTTCCTGCGCGATGTGATGAAGCAAAACCTTCAAGCGGCTAATTTCCGCGTTATGGGGCCGGATGAAACCGCCTCCAACCGGCTTGGCTCGCTTTTTGAGGTGACCAAACGCGACTGGCAGGCCGAACTCCGCGGTTACGACGATCATCTCGCCCGCGACGGACGCGTTATGGAAGTGCTCAGCGAACACCTCTGCCAGGGCTGGCTGGAGGGCTATCTGCTGACCGGGCGGCACGGCCTGTTTTCATGCTACGAGGCCTTTATCCACATTATTGACTCGATGTTTAACCAGCACGCCAAATGGCTGAAAACCACGAAGCGCATACCATGGCGCCGGCCGATCGCGTCGCTGAACTATCTGCTTACCTCGCATGTATGGCGGCAGGATCACAACGGGTTTTCGCATCAGGATCCGGGGTTCATTGATCATGTGGTCAATAAAAAATCCGACGTGATCCGCATTTACCTGCCTCCGGACGCCAATACCCTCCTCTCCGTTACCGACCACTGCCTTCGCAGCCGGCATTATGTGAATGTGATCGTGGCCGGAAAGCAGCCCGCGCTTCAATATCTTGACATGGAAGCCGCGGTCAAACACTGCGAACGGGGGTTAAGCGTCTGGGAATGGGCCAGCAACTGCAAAGGCCTCACGCCGGACGTCATACTCGCCTGCGCGGGCGATGTGCCTACGCTTGAAGTGCTTGCGGCGGCGGATATTATCCGCGTGCAGTTTCCCGATCTGCGGGTGCGGGTGGTAAATATCGTTGATCTGATGTCGCTCCAGCCGTTCTCCGAACATCCCCATGGGCTCGCGGATGAGGAATACGATTCGGTATTTTCGCCCGATACGCCCGTTATTTTTTCGTTTCACGGCTACCCGTGGCTGATCCACCGGCTGACTTACCGGCGCAAAAACCACGACCATATCCATGTGCGCGGGTATAAGGAGGAAGGCACCACCACCACGCCCTTTGACATGGCTGTCCTCAACGAGATTGACCGGTTTCACCTTGTGGCGGACGTGATTGCCCGGGTGCCCGGACTCGGCGAGAAAGCCGGCCCCGCGCGCCAGTATATCGCCGGCAAGCTGGCCGAACACGCCGCCTGCATACGCAAGACCGGCGACGACCTGCCGGAAATCAAAAACTGGATATGGCCTTACTGAAACAGGCACGGACGAAAACGGCGGCCCGGAAACATAACGTTTCCGGGCCGCCGGCAGTCAAAACCGTTCAATATTTGAATTTCAGTAGAATCATTACCGCTGTCAGCAGGCCGAACGTTAAAAAGAGCCTGTAGGCTGTCGTGCTGCCGCGCCGCAGGATTTTCAGGGCTGCCGGGTCGGCAAGATAAAGCAGTGAACCGTCAGGCTCGCCTGTCAGTGTAAACTGGGGCTGGCCAGACTGCTCGTCCTTGACAAAAATATCCACTTTCGTAACACACAGGCCCGCCAGGGTAATCTGATCGCCGGGCTTAAGCGAGTTGATTTTCATTTTAGCGTCCTTGTCGGCCGTGACAAGCGTTATCTCCTTAAACTGCGCGGCGTTGAAACCCGGCTGCTGCGGCCAGTTCAGCGAGCCCAGACTGTGTTTTGCCGTTTTGTAAGCTCCCGTGCGCAGATTGTCGGCGAATGCGAGCGAAACCGTCGCCGGCTGCACTGCCCGTATTTTGGACAAGCTGCTGAATGGCGAATTATTCTTCTTTACTTTCATGACCAGCCCGGACACCGTGTACCCGCTCAAAGGAGCGACTGTCATGTTGAATTTGTCGGTTCGCGCCATAAACAGCTGCGCCGCCCCCGCCCCCGCTTCCGACCAGTACGGCTCGAGCAAGGCGGCAGGTTCTATGACTTCGGTGTATTTATAGTTTTCCTCAAACACGAAAAACGCACCTATCGTCAGCACAAGCAGCCCTGTTATATATTTCGTCATTGCATGCCCCTGTTATGCGGGATTGCTGCGGTAAACCATGATTTCCCGGTTAATTCCTTTGAAATTGCGGAAACCTTCCGGCTGAAACAGCGCGGCGTTGACCTGGGCCGCGCGGTAAACGGGATCCGTGATCCAGACTTCGCCCGCCTCCGCCATATCGTCCAGCCGGGCGGTGAGGTTTACGGCCTCGCCGTAAATGTCGCCGTCCGCCGCGACAGAAACTTCTCCGGCATGTATCACCACTCGTATATGGATTGCCTCGCGCGGCGGTTTCTGCGCGTTATGTTTTTTCAGCGCTTTTTGCACTTGCATGCCGCAATTGATGGCGGACCAGCCGCTCTCAAACACCGCCAGAAACGAATCGCCTATGGTTTTGACAATGCGCCCTTTATGCTCGCGGATAAGCGAAGCCACGATATCGTTGTGCTTTTTTAGATAATCCATCATGAATTCCGCCGGTTCCGAGCAGGTTTTTTCGGAGTAGCCTTTCATGTTGGTCATCATGATATGGTAACTGCGGCTGTTAACCGCAAGATTCCCGCGCAGCGCGTTATAGCGTTTTTCGGCGTCGCGGTAGGCGACGCCTTCGGTGATGAACCGGCGGTAGATTTCTATCGCCAGATCGGCGTGCCCGGTTTTTTCGCAGTGCTGGGCCGCTTCGTAATGGATTTGCGGATTGCTTTTCAGATTCACCTTTTCCCTGAAGACCGGATAAAATTCGTGCGCCAGCGCGGGATCGAATTCCGTTTCCAGCATGAAATAAGCCAGGTAATCGGTTTCCTGCCAGCTGGAGCGAGGCAGTTTGTTCATGAGTTTTTTCGCTTCCGCGGTATCGCCCTCCCTTATAAGCCTTATGATCGCCCGCCCCAGCAAAGACTGCGGCAGCGCTTCCAGATATCTGGGCGGCAGTGCGCTGAGGGTATCGCAGACGTCGAGCACCGTTTCCCAGCTGCTCCTGTGCAGCCTGTTGGGCGGCACGCTCAGAATAAGCGCGCCGGCGGATTCTTTCAGCCCGTCTTCCGCAAGTTTGCGGCTGACGGCGTTTATGAACTGGAATTGCGCCGCGGAATCGCAATGTTCTTCCAGCCATCTGGCGATTTTGACGAAAGTCTGGCCCGGCAGCCGTGCAATGCTCGTCCAGCGCGGCGAGCCGTAAGCCATGCCGGGCCGCGCACAGCAGTCAAACACTCCTTTATTCAGAAAAACCGCTTCCGCGTACAGCTTGTAACTGCCGGCAATGTAAAGAAAACCGAGCAGTTCGCTTAATTGCGGCCCGTTCAGTTTGCGCGCCAGCGGCAGATTGAGAAACCCTTTTTTCGCGCAGGCTGACGCCAACGCTTCCAGTTCCGGTTCGCCTATTCTGGACGCAAACATCCGGTTCAGCCGCTTGAAAACCGCGTCAGGCGGCAGGTTGCGCAGCTCCGGGCGTGCCGCTTTGCGCGCAACCAGTATCAGCAGCAGCAGGCCGGCCAGACCGCCCGCCGTATAAAGCCGGTGGTGTTTGAGCCAGTCGAATTTTTCCGTAAGTCGCCAGGTGTCATGGTCAAACAGGGAGAACCCCGTTTTGTCGGGCCCGGCGGGACTGTCCGCGCGGTTGAATCTGCTTGCGTCCAGGCGGATCGGTTCCTCCCGGTCCGGGCCGGAACCCGCGCAGAGCGGCGTGCATAACGGAAATGCTGCAATAAAAAGCAGGCGCAGAATCGCGGGCGCGGACATTAATCTCCCCCATATGTTGACCTGTTTAGATTTTATAGCTTTCGCCGTTTCATCGTCAAGCGCGCCGGGAACTCAGGAAAACAGGCGTCTCCCTTCCTGTCAGAAGGGAGACGCCTGGCTCGGTATGCGGCGGCTAGTAAAACAGTTTTGCAAACACTTCCGGCTGGTTGATGGCAAGGGCGATTTTTTCTGCCGTCACCGGCATTGATTTTATGCGCGCGCCGGTGGCGTTGAACACCGCGTTGGCCACCATGGAAGCGGCGGGGATCATCGTATGTTCCCCCACTCCGCGCGCGCCGTACGGCCCGTCGGGCTGGGCCACTTCCACCAGAATCGGCACCACTTCAGCCGGTTCGTCCAGCGCGGTGGGTATTTTGTAGTCGGAGAAGCTGGGATTGAGCAGTTTGCCCTTGTCGCTAAAGCGCATATCCTCATAAAGAACCGTGGCGAGGCCCTGCAAAAGCCCGCCGGTTATCTGGCCCCTGCAAAGATCCGGGTTGATGGCTTTGCCCGCGTCAACGGCCAGCACCGCCTTGAGAATTTTCACCTTGCCCGTTTCCTTGTCCACCTCCACTATCACGCCGCCGGCGCCGGTTGTGTAATGGACATTGGGTTTGCCGCCCTGCCCGGTTTCCGGGTCGCCTATCGCGGAGGCGAATTCCGGCAGGAACACGCCCCGGCCCATGATCGGGCCGCCTTTGAAGGTGTGGTCCTTGGCCTGCATCCCGTCAATCACGAAGCTGCGCAGCGCAATGGCCATATCCGGCTTGGTATGGCATTTGACGCATTCGTTTTCAAGATACAGTTCGCTTGCGTCAATGCTGTGCACCCGCTGGACCAGTTCGAAAATCTGCCGGCGCGCGTCCAGCGCGGCGCGTTTCACAGCGTTGCCGCAGCTCCAGGTGACGTGGGATCCTACCGTCTGCCATTCGTAGGGATTGCGGTCTGTGTCCGGTGTTTCGACCCGGATTTTCGCAACCGGCACGCTAAGCACTTCGCTCGCGATCTGGGCCATCACGGTAAGCAGGCCCTGCCCTATTTCCATGCCGGAAACGAGCAGGTTAAGGCTGCCGTCCTCGTTGAATTTCAGGAACGCGGAGGACGAGGCGTTCGGCGGCATCGCCGGCGCTTTCCACAGCAGCACAATGCTTTTGCCGATCGCTTTATTGGGCGCGGAAGGTTTTTCCTCATGCCCCCAGCGGATCGCTTTTGCGGCTTTATCCATGCATTCGCGCAGTCCGTTGTCGTTCATTGGCGCGCCGTAAGGCAGAATATCGCCCGCGCTGATGGCGTTTTTGCGCCGGAACTCCAGGGGATCCATTTTCAGTTTCCGGGCCACCCTGTCAATATGGGACTCCAGCCCGAACCCGAATTCCGAATACCCGAATCCGCGGTAAGGCCCGCCCGGAGGCAGGTTTGTGTAGATGCAGTGCGAGTCAATCTTCAGATTGTCAATTTTGTACGGGCCGGAGGCCGACAGGCCCGCCGCATTCACCACGTTCGCGCCGTATTCCACATATGCGCCCGCGTCCCAGAACAGCAGATGCTCAAGGGCGGTAATCGTGCCGTCCTTCCTGACGCCCATTTTGATTTTAGCCACCACGCCCTGCCGCTGGTAGGTATTGTAAAACTCCTGCGCGCGGTTCCACATCAGTTTGACGGGGTGGCCTTTTACCGCCGTCGCCACGGCGGCGCACATTATTTCCATCGAAACGCCCGCCTTCCCGCCGAACCCTCCGCCCACATAGGGCGTGATGACCCGCACGTCCTTATGGGTCAGCCCGAGCGACGACAACGCCTCCGCGAACACGTTGCGCTGGGTAAAAGGCGACTGCGACGCGCTCCACAGCGTCAGCCGGCCGGCATTGTCGTAAAGCCCCGCGATAGCGTGCGGTTCGATCGCGCAGTGCGCGTAGCGCGGCACGCGGTAGGTGTCTTCCAAAATCACGTCCGCTTCGGCAAACCCCTTTTCCAGGTTGCCCTTGCGGGTTTTGCGGCAGTGCGCCACATTCGTTTTTTTCTTCGGAAAGAACCACGGCACGCAGGTGTAGTCGCCCAGCCCGGGGTGCAGCAGGCAGCACTGCTGGTCAATCGCCTTCACGGGATCAAGCACGGCGGGCAGCTCTTTGTACTTCACCTCCACGAGTCTGGCGGCGCGCAGCGCGGTTTTCTGATCCCACGCGATAACCGCGGCCACCTGCTCGCCCACGAATCTCACCCGGTCGGTTGCAAAAACATGCCGGTCTTTCATATACAGGCCGAACTTGTCCGGGAAATCCCTGCCCGTGACCACCTTCACCACGCCTTTTACTTGTGCCGCTTTTGCGGTGTTTACCGACAGGATTTCCGCGTGCGCGAAGGGGCTTTCCACCACGCAGGCGTAAAGCAGGCCCGGCCCGAATTCTATATCGTCCACATACTGGGCGGAACCCATCACTTTTTCCAGCCCGTCAATTCTGGGAACGGATTGACCGACAACTTTCAGATTTTCCATAAAGCCACGCCTCTGTTATCTGGATTTCCGGTTTTTGCCGGCGGTTTTTTTAGCGGCCACTTCGGCTATCACGTCAATAACGGGCGTATAGCCGGTGCACCGGCAGAGATTGCCCGCTATCGCCTCCTGTATTTCGTGGCGGTCGGGTTCGGGGTTCTTTTGCAGCAGTTCCGTGGCCGACAGTATTATGCCGGGCGCGCAGAATCCGCACTGGAACGCGTTGCGATCTGCGAACGCCCGCTGAAGCGGCGTGGGGCCGTTTTCGCTGAGCCCCTCGAGCGTGACTATTTCGCCGCCGTCCGCCTCGATCGCCAGCACAAGGCAGCTGCGCACGGTTTTGCCGTTAAAGAAAACGGTGCAGGTGCCGCAGTCGCCCTGATCGCAGCCGATTTTGGGGCTTTTGATGCCGAGCCTGGTGCGCAGCACGTCAATAAGCACGTCGTTCGGTTCCACAAAAAGCGACCGTTCGATGCCGTTAAGCCTGAAAGTTATCTCTGTTTTCATGGATAATGTCCTATACCAGTTTTTCGCCGTAGCGCGGACCTTTGCCTTCCAGCCGCGCGAACGCCGCGGCGGCGCAGCGTTTGAACATGATTCCGGTCATGTGCGCGCGGTATTCGACCGTGGCGCGGATGTCGGTTATCGCGCAGACTTCAAGCGCGACCAGCTTCACCGCTTCCGACAGGGTTTTATCGGTCGGACGCTTGCCTTTCAAAAAAATTTCCGTTTTGCGCAGCCGTTTGGGCGCCGGGCAGACGGCGCTTAACGCCACGCGGTAATTTTTGGCGGAATCCACCAGAACCGACACGCCCGCCTGCGCCAGATCTTCTCCGTTGTAGCGCGCCAGTTTTACATAACAGCCGCCCGTTTTCTTTTCCGGCAGCGTGATCCGGACGCATTTGACCAGTTCGTCTGGTTGGAGCGCGGTTGAGCGGGGGCCTGAAAACCACTCCGTTATCGGAATGGCCCGTTCGCCCCGGGCTGAAACCGCCATTACCGAGGCGTCGCAAACAAGCAGGCAGGTCGCGCTGTCGCACGACGGCACGGCCGACACGATGTTGCCCGCCAGCGTAGCGCGGTTGCGCACTCCGCCGGAAGCCACGGTCTGCGCGGCTTCGGCGAGCAGCGGGTAGTGTTTTCTGATCAGGGGCGATTCTATCAGTTCGGCAAACGTCACTCCCGCGCCGATTGTCAGCACGCCGTCTTTAACCGCCAGTCCGCCCAGCTCCGGCAGCTGTTTGAGGTCCATCACGGCGGAAGGCGTGTCCTGCCCGTTTTTCAGGCGCACGATCAGATCAGTGCCGCCGGCGAGCGGTTTGATCCCGCTCCGGTCCGCCAGCAGGCTCAGCGCGTCGCCAAGGCTGGAGGGGCGCAGAAATTCGAATTCATGTGTTATCGGCATGGCAGCTCCGTTTATTTCACGTCCGGTTTGATTTTGGGTTTTTTTTCGTCCTGGCAGAAGCCTATTTTCCGCGCGGTTTCATCCTGCTCCAGGAAATGCTGGAGTCCGGCGGTATAACTGTCGCGGATTTCATCGAAAATAGCCTCATAAAGTTTATGCGCGGCGGACATGTCTTCGTTGCCGATATGATATTCGTGCCCGCCAGTGTCCATCTTTACGGTATAGGATTTTTCGTTGCGCTTGATCATGAACTCGAACACCACGGTTTCCTGCGGGGTTTTATCTTTTTTCTCGTAGAGAGTGAGGCCTACGCCGAAATGCCAGTAAGTGTCTTCCTCCAGATCCATGGCGCCCATCAGCGTGTAGGTATGCCCGGGGCGCAGTTCGCCTTTAAGCGGAAAGTAGCGAAGCTGGTCGGCGGGACAGTCAAGATAGGTCAGCAGGCCCGACATCAGCCATGCGGTGAAAGCCGTGCAGTCCTCCCGGTAATCGAAATAGTTTTTGCGGGCTTTCGAGTATGCTTTGCACAGCTGGTCGAATCTGGACATTGAGCCTCCGTTATAATGAGCGGGACAGGAATATTTCCTGCTCCCGTTTGATGATTTCAGGCGCGGGCGGCAGCCACCCGAACCGTTCAAAAAACCACGCGCACGCCTTAAGCGCGTAGTGCGGGCTGTTGGAAATGATGTCGCGGCAGGCTATTTTCCAGTTCTGGCCCAGTTCGTTCTCGGCGGCGGAATAATAACGGTTCCACACGTCGCGGCTGTCGCTGGAAAGCACAAACCCGCCTATGCCTTTAAGCTCCACTTCCACATACAGGCTGCCTTTGTAAATTTCCTGCGTGGCAAGTCGGGCGGCGAACTCGAAAATCTCCGTCATGCGGTAGATGAAATTTTCGATCGAGATAAATCCGCGCGCCGCTTCCAGGTTCCGAAGCTGATCCGGCCCGCAGTTTTTCAGCATGCGCGCCTTGAGCGCGGACTGCCAGCGCTGATCCATGGTTTCCCTGAGCGAAAACAGATGCAGGAACTGGCCGCTCTGGTAAAACCGCCAGTATTCCAGATGCCCGCTGTCGGAGGTCCACGAAGCCACCCAGTCCAGCCCGTGGCCCCGCTCCGGCAGTTTGGAACTGACGTACGGGTAATGCCACCCGCGCAGTTTCACGCTGGTGTTTTCGATGATGTTTTTGCATTCGGCGAGCGTTTTAATCCGTTCCGGACGGTACAGGTCGGGCCGGATAAGCACCCGCCAGTGCGGCACCTCGGTCACGTTTACGGGAAGCTGTCCGGTCATAAACCGCCCAGCTCCTCGTCGAATTTCCGCATTTCCGCGCGCTGGGCGTCGGCTCGGGCGGCGTCGGCAATGCCTATCTGCCGGAACATCTCGATCAGGCGGCGCACCCGTTTTTCAACCGCCAGATCCAGCAGATCGTGCATCTGGTTCGCGTCCATGATCTGGGTGGTCTGCGGTTTGCCGGGCGTGCGGATGTAAATGCTGCCCTTGTGCATTTCTTCATTATCCGGCCCGTTTTTTTTGCAGACAAGCGGAGTTTCCCGGAATTCATGCACATAGATCGCCAGATAGCGCAGCTGCTGGTGTTTTATCAGCACGACATCGAGATCCACATAAGGCGACACATAGGCGTTCACCTGATCCACCACGATATCGCTGTCGTATGTGCTGAGGTGTTCCGAGCGGATGCCGGTGCGTTTCCACACGTTATTGCGTTCCGAAACGCCGATGACGATAATCCCCCCGTCGCGCAGGTTGCCCATGCCCAGCGCGGTGCGGATTATTTTATGTTTCAGCGTGTCCCAGGCCGCGGATTCCTTGAATTCTATATCCTGCGATTCCTGGCACCGGTCAATAGCCGCGCAAACGCGTTCATGCAGCTGTTTGTGGCCCGGCAGTTCGGATGTGGGTATGGCGCCCATGTAACCTCGTCAAAATAAAAACCCGGACTGCCGAAACCGGCAGTCCGGGAAAAGCAGCCAGGCGCTACCCTTGCCAGGCTGTAATTCTGCACATGGAAGATTCCAGCTCGATGCCTCTCAGCGGAAACGCGCCGATCCACGCGCGCTGGTTGCTCAGCTTATTGATGTCGCCTCCGAGATTCTCGGCATGCACAATCCGCGCCGGGAACAGCTTGAGGTGCATTACCTGATAATAGACATCCTGCGGAAACATTTCGTCCCACGCCTTGCCGTATGTTTTCTGCAGCTTCGCTTCCGCTTCGGCGAACAGTTTGGGATGCCAGTTGCGGATGATGGTGTTCATCGGGTGATCCGCGCTGCCGCAGTCCACCCCGATCCATTTGAATTTCATCTTGAGCGCCCACTTGTGGAACTCCGGCCCGGGGCCCGGGTGCTTTGTAAAATAGCGCAGCTCGTCGGCTTTAGGCTGGTCCCACGCGTAGCGGTTATAGCCGGTGTTTATAATAAGGATGTCGCCTTTGCGGATATCGGCCCTGCTCATGAGCAGATCCGGCTCGTAAAGATCGTAATCGCCCACGGAATCGGAAATATCAACCACTACGCCTTCGCCCACCCATTCGTTGAGCGGCACCGCTCCGATCGCGCGGCCGCAGGAGTGAAAGTGTATCTCGCCGTCCATATGGGTGCCGACGTGGTTGCTGGTCTGGATGATCTGCCCGTTAGCGCCCTGGCCCATGTGCGCGCCGGCAATGCGTTTGAAATACTGTATCGAAAGCGGCATATAGCTCGGCCACGGCGGGGTATGCACGCTCAGCGGCTGGGTCAGATCGAACATTTTTGCTTTGCCCATCAGTTTAAGGAAGTCTGCGTTTTTCATGAGTGCTCCTCGACTGTAAACCTGCTGTAAGCCCATCGTATATGTGTATGTTATTATAAAGCGTTTTCCTTTGCAAGCTCTCTGTCTCCGGTTCCGGTTGAAAAAGCCCGCCGGACCGGGCGGGCTTTTCGCTGCGAAAACCGGCGTGTTTCAGATTGCGCCCCACAGAAGGCTTGCCGCTATCCAGCCTTCGGTTCCCTCATCGTCGGACACATGAACCCAGCCTTTCCTTTTGCCCAGCACCTTGAAGGAATATTCCCGGTCCACTTCCCACAAAACCTCGCTGCTGGCTTTTGGCGCGGCGCGCACCCTGGCGGCGGCTGATTTTACTGTTACCGTAGGCGTTTTTACCAGCGTGCCGGCGGAAACCCAGCCGCGCACGTTTTCAAAATCCCGCACATGCACCCATGCGCCTTTGCGCTCCAGCACTAAAAGCGGCGTGAATTTCCACGCTTTCCACTGCGCGGGATAGCGTGTGCCGGGGCCTGAGCGCACGTTTACCGCGCTTGTTCTGACGCTCAATAGTTCCGCGCACAAAACCGGTCCGGAAAAAATTGCGGCACAGGCCAGCGCTATCAGCAATATTTTAATCGGTTTCACTGGTTCACCCCTATAAATGCGGTTTTAATTGCGGTTACTGGAAAGTTTGGCGAGCAGGCGCAGCATTTCCACATACAGCCATATGATCGTAACCAGTGTGGCGAAAGAGGCGTACTATTCCATGAATTTGGGCGCGCCCTGCCGGGTGCCGCGTTCGATCATATCGAAATCCATCATCAGGCTGAACGCCGCCACGCCGCACACCACCACGCTGAAAATGATGCCCGCCGGGCCGGAACCGGTGATGATTGAAAGACTGTGCCCGAAAAATCCCAGCACCATGCTGGCGATGTAGATCAGCATTATTCCGCCCACCGCGCCAGCCATGATTATGCGGAATCTGCTGCCGACTTTTATAAGGCCGCTTTTGTACACGCCCAGCATGCAGGCAAGCGCCCCGAACGTGCCCACCGCCGCTTTGACCGGCAGCCCGGGATACTGAGCGTTGAAAGCCATGGTTATCATGCCCAGAAACAAGCCTTCGCATACCGCATACACCGGCGCCAGGTAACTGGCCGTAACGGGCTTGAACGAGATAATGAGCGCGATTACCAGCCCCGCCACCGCACCGACCATGCCAAGGATGGAAACTGCGGGGTTCATCCACACCAGCGCTGTCGCGGCAATGGTGATCAGGAGCAGGGCGAATATTTTGTTGACCGCGCCGTCAACAGTCATCACTTCCGCCGAGCCCTGCACACTGTATGTGTTGAAAACGTCTTTGCGCCAAACCGGATTTGAAGTCTGCATTATACCCTCGCTTCGCAATGCGTTACGCTATGGAAGTATTATAGCACTTTGACCGTATTTTTCAAAAAAGGATATTCTAATATGGAATACTATGATAAAATATGCGTCTATGAAACGTCTGCAAACCCGCAATTTCCGCAAACTTACGGAACGTCTTAAACAGGCCCGCAAAACGACCGGACTCAGCCAGGCCGACGTGGCCCGGCTCATGGGAGTCACCCAGTCATACATATCAAAAGCCGAAGCCGGGCAGGTGCGCGTTGATATTGTGCAGCTGCGCCGGTTCGCGGGGCTTTATAAACAGGATTTGGGATATTTTGTGGATGGAGCGGAGCCGGTTTCCGGGTGCAAGGCCGTATCCGCCGCCGGTTCCGGTCTGGCGGTATTCGATGAAATTTCGCGCGGCGCACTGGTGTTTGATGAAGACGGACTTGTGATGCAGGCCAACCCCGCGCTGGAAAAAATGCTTGGCTACACCAGCGCGGAACTGGCCGGCAAAATGGCCGGCGAATTAATGGCCGGCGACACCTCCGTAAGGGTGATGAAGCTGTTGCGCGGTTCCGAATCCGCCAACTGTTCCATACCGGACGCTGAACTCCTTCGCAAAGACGACGGCGTATTTCTGGCTGATCTCGACGTCACCTCCACGTTCAACGCCGCCGGGCTCTGCACCGGCGGGGTGCTGTTCGCCGTCATGGCGGGAGTAACGGAACGCGACCGGGAAATACTGCGTGCCTCCTCCCAGCTTATTGACGAAAGTTTTGACGCCATTATCCTGCTGCAGGACGGCATGATAAAATACGCCAACAAAGCCGCTTCCACCATGTCGGGTTATGCGGAAAAGGAACTGCTCGGCATGGATTTTCTTACGCTTGTCATACCCGAGTTGAGACAGGAGCTGGCGCACCGCCACGCACTGCGCATCAAAGGCGCGAAACTGCCAGCCACGCTGGAAACCCGCATCCAGCTGAAAAACGGCAAACATCTGGATGTGGAACTGGTGCTGGGAAACCTGCTCTACAAAGGCCGCCCGGCTTACACTGTCGTGGCGCGTGATATCGCCAGACGCAAGATGAGCGAGGACGAAGCGCGCTACCGCCTGGAAACGGCGACCCGCGAAAATGAGGAAAAAGAGCGGTTTGTGCGGGAACTGGGCAAACGGCTTTCCGATGCGGGCTCCATTCTGTCAGGCGCTCACCTGGCTTCGGAAAGCGTACGCGCGGTATCGGAGCGGCTTAACGGCGCGGTGGCGGAAATAGCGCTGCGTTCGCGCCGGGGCAAGGCGGGCCAGACGGTAGCCGATTTTTCACCGCACGATATTATTGCCTGGGCGGTCAAACGCATAAAGCACACCTCCAGCACGGGCAAGCGGCTTTCAATACGGATAGCCACCGCGCCGGATCTGCCGGTCACGCTGTTCGGGCGGGGCCGGCAGGCGATGGCGGTTACGGCCAATATCGCGCGCAACGCCGCCGCCCGCACGCGCGATTCGGCAATTGAGATCCGGGCCGAATACCTGTCCGGCACCGGAGAGGCCGGGGGCCGGCTGGTTTTCGAAATCACCGCTTTCAACGACACTACGCCCGCTTCCGAAATCAAAGCGACCATAGAAACCGGTCAGCCGCACCGGCATAATCCTTATCTGTCGCTGGCGGTTTTCATGGCTCATTTGCACGGTTTTTCGGTGGAAAGCGAAAAAAACGGGAATGGTGACCGGCTGTACCGTTTGACCGTGCCCGCGGAACCGGGCCGCGCGCCGGCTTTTGTGAGAAAACCACGCCTTCCTGAAGCGAAAAGTTTTGTGACCGGAGAAACGGCCGTGTTTACGCAGGAAGTGCGGATTATCGCGGTGCATCCGGACACGGGATTTATGGAATCGTTCGCGCCAGCGCTGGCGGAATCCGGCGCGCAGGCGGATTTTTTTCAGAACGCATCCGAGGCGATCGCCGAGATACTGCGCGGCGAATTCGATATCGCCGTTTTTAACGAGGATATGCAGGGCCTCACCGCCGCCGAAGCCGCCGGGTTTTTGCGCAAAGCCCTTAAAAACCCGCCGGTAATAATAGTGCTGGATTCCGGCTGCGAAACACCCGTTGATGAAACCGGGCTGTATGATCTGAAGCTGGCAAAACCCGTATCGGCCGGCGAGATTGCGGCGGCCTGCCTGTCCGCGTTCACCAGGCGCCGTTCCGGCACGCCTTGACCGACTCCGGTTTCAAACACATGCGCGGCTCCTGCGAGCCGCGCATGCGGGTGTTGCCGCCTGTCAGGATCTGGCGTTAACCGCGGAGATCAGAAATTGATGTCCACCTGCACCGTGGCGGTATTTTTGCCTGCGGCATCCTTATTGTTGAACACATCGTACCCGAACAGCACGCTGGTATTTTCGCTGAAGGCCCACGAGAATCCGAAGTTGAGCGCGCCTAGCGCGGACTGCCCGCCCTGATAATCCACGCAGAACCACAGCTTGTCGGATATTTCCTTCATGGTGCGGTCCCACGAAAGAAGCAGGCCGTCGCTGGCCTTGTCGCCTTTTTCGTCCAGCAGCACTTTATCGTTGCCGATGTAATAACCGGCCGACAGCCTGCCTGCAACAGGCAGCGTTTTCGCCGCCAGTCCGTAGAACATATTCTGGTTGGTCAGGTCTTTTTTGACGCCGGCGTTGTAGAGTCCGACCGCCACGGCGGGCGAGTGGGTGAACCATGCGTCCTCGGGCGTGCCGACCTTGCCGTGCAGATAAAGCGGATAATTGTCAAGCGCGGCGCTGCCCTGATAGATCAGGTCAACGCCGGCTTCCATCTGGATTTTCTCGAACGGCAGGATGCCCACCGTCGGCCCGATTACGCTCTGCGGCGCCTTGCGGGTGCCGTCGGCGTTGTTTTGCATTACCAGATAGCTGTCGAGGTTTAAATGCACGGTTTTATATTTCTGGATATCGGTTGACGGGATCCAGATCTGGGTGGATGGCGTGGCATACGCCGAAGGCGACAGCAGCGCGGCCGCCGTAAACAGCATTGCGCTTATGGTTTTTTTCATGTTGGCTCCTGAAGTTGCCCGGGTCCGCCGCGTTTCAACGGGGCGGACCCGGAAAATGAGATCCTAGTTATGCAGATAGGCGGTTTCTCCGTGCTGCTCTTCGTCCATGCCCGATTCCTCTTTTTCAGAGGTGCGGACCGGGGTGACTTTGTCAATCGCCCAGAGCATCGCGTAAGTGAACAGGAACGCATAAACCGCGGTGCCGGCTACGGCCGCAAGCTGCTTGAAAAAGAAAGCGCTGTTGCCGGACAGCAGCCCGTCAGCGCCGGCGGAGTTGACCGAAGTGGTCGCGAATAGGCCCAGCGCTATCACGCCTACCACGCCGCCCATGCCGTGCACGCCCCAGACATCAAGCGCGTCGTCCCAGGCCAGCTTGTTCTTGAGATTCACCGCTATGTAGCAGATAGCGCTGGAGGCGATGCCGATAATAACCGCGCTGGTCGTAGTCACATAACCTGCGGCGGGCGTGATGGTGGCCAGCCCCGCTATCGAGCCTGTCAGCAGGCCGACGAGCTTGGGTTTCTTTTCGATATACCACGCGATCGCCAGCCAGGTGATCGCCGCGAACGAAGCGGCAACATCGGTGTTTACGAAAGCCAGCGCGGTCACCGCGTCAACTTTCAGTTCGCTTCCGGCGTTGAACCCGTACCAGCCGAACCACAGAAGCCCCGTGCCCAGCGCGACAAGCGGGATGCTGTGCGCGCCGTTCTCGACCACCCGGCGTTTGCCGACGAAAAACACCGAGGCCAGAGCCGCGAAGCCCGCGCTCGCGTGAACCACGATGCCGCCCGCGAAATCAAGCACGCCCCATTTGGCCAGCAGTCCGCCGCCCCACACCATATGCGCCAGCGGGAAATAAACAAACAGCAGCCAGCCAACGAGGAAGATGAGGTACGCGGGAAAACGCACCCGGTTGGTGAACGCGCCTGTGATAAGCGCGGGGGTGATCTGGGCGAACATCATCTGGTAAGCGAAAAACACCAGCAGCGGGATGCTGCTTGAGCCTGTGAAGGCGTCGGTGGGATTGATGCCCGCCATAAAGGCGTTGTTAAGGTTTCCGATAATTGCGCCTTCTCCGCCGCTGAAGCACAGCGAGTAGCCGCAGATATACCACAACACCGTCGTGACGCCAAGTGAAACGAAGCTCTGTATCATGATCGCCAGTACGTTTTTGCGGCCCACCAGCCCGCCGTAGAAAAACGCGAGGCCCGGAGTCATGAGCATGACCAGACTGGTGGCCACCAGCATGAACCCGGTATTTCCTGTGTCGAACATTGGTATCTCCTTGGTAAAGTTGCCCGCAGCCTGAACAGAGCGCGCCTGAAAGCGCGCCGCAACGCGAAACAGCCGCGCGATCAGTGTCAGAGGGCAGTCAAATCGGGCGCCCGGTCCGGCGGGGCTGCCCGTCAAGTAAGGATAATTTAATGCGGAAGGCTCAACAATCAGGGGTTCCCTGATAACCCTGTTCCAAAAGCCTTATTACAGGGCGGTTATTCCCTCACGTATGGCATACTTGGTGAGTCCTGCGATGCTGTGGATGTCCAGTTTTTCCATTATCTGCTTGCGGTGTGTTTCGATGGTTTTTACGCTCAGTTTGAGCTGGGTGGCTATCTGCTTGGTGGAGCGGCCTTCGGCGAAAAGCTGAAGCACCTCGCGCTCCCGGTCGGTCAGCTGAGAGAAAACGGTTTTGCCCGGCACGGCGGGCTGCACGATATAATCCCGCACTATCACGTCGGCTATTGCGGTGCTCAGATAGGTTTTTCCGTTGCGTACGGCGTTGATCGCGCAGGACAGTTCGCCGAACGCCGCGTCCTTCAGCAGATAGGCGCGCGCGCCGGCGGTGAACAGCTGCTTGACGAACCTGCGGTCGGCATGCATGGAAAGCGCGATTATCTTGACGTGCCTGTTATGCGCGAGGATTTTGCGCGCCGCCTCTATGCCGTTAAGGCGCGGCATGGAGATATCCATAATCACCACGTCGGGCAGAAGTTTCCGGGCCAGTTCGACCGCCTGCACACCGTCGTCCGCTTCGGCGATGACAGAAAACCCGGTCTCTTTTTCGATAAGCGTGCGCAGGCCCTCGCGGAAAATTTTATGGTCGTCGCAGATTATTATCTTCGCGTTCATGTTTTTTTCCTCGCGCGCGCTTTAAGCGGCGCAGACAGCGTTATCAGCGCGCCTTTCGGCAGGTCCGAGTCAATCCGCATTTCGCCACCCACCCGGCCCAGCCGCTCGCGGATGCTGAACAGCCCGAACCCGTCGTAGCGCTTGCCGGGCGCGCGGGGCTTGAAGCCGGAGCCGTCGTCCCGCACCGTTATCTCGATATGGCGGGCGCGGCGGCGCAGTGCTATAGCCACGTTTTTCGCGTCGGCGTGTTTGGCGGAATTTACAAGCAGTTCCCGCACCGCTTTGAAAAGGAACACCGACACTTCTTCCGACAGCGGTTTTCGCTCTCCGTCGTCGGTAACGGCAATTTTAAAACCGTATTTTTCCTGCAGCTGCTCCGCCAGCGACTCCACCGCCGCCTCGAACCCCAGTTCGTACAGGATCGGCGAGCTTAACTCGAACGTAAGCGACCGGGTGTACTGGATGGCTTCTTCGATAAGCGCGTATGCCTGCCTGCATTGCTGGGGGCCGGCGGTGCCGGGCCGCAGCAGCTCCGCGAGCTTGATTTTGGCGGTAGCCAGAGTCTGCCCTATATGGTCATGCAGGTCGGCGGCGATGGCGCGGCGTTCGCGTTCTTCCGTAAGCGACAGTTCCGACGCCAGCGAACTCAGCTGCTCCTGATACAGCCGGTTTTCCTTCTCCGCGCGTTTGCGCACGGCTATTTCGGCTTCCAGCGCTATGTTAAGCCTCTGCAGCGCGGCGGTGCGCTGGCGCACCCGGCGTTCCAGCTGGCGGCTGGCCCGCAAAAGAGCTTGGGCCGCTTCCCTGCGTTCGGCGCACGAGCGCAGGATCTCCGCCAGCGAATTGATGAGATTGCGTTCCTCCGCCAGAAACGGGCCTTCGGTTTCAGCCGGAAACTTTTTGAGGTAATATACCTCGATCAAGCCTTTTTTGCGCTTGGCGGTGACAAACTCCGCCGACTGTTTCCCCCGCGTTACCGCAATCCCGTCGGTACGGAATTCGCGCCCGCCGAAAACGATGCGGGCCGCCGTATGCCGCGGATACTGCCACGCGGGCGGGATGACACGCACCGTTTCCTGAAACACTTCGGCGATGGATTTGCTGTTGTCCTGCTGGATTCTAGCGGTCTGGTGCAAAGCGGTAAGTTCCTTGACCCGCTCGCGCAGGTCATGGAGAATCCGCATGTCGTTTTTTGCGCCGGACCGTTTTTTTTGCATATTACCGGAAAGTTTCGGCCAGCCCCTCAACCGCTTTTTTAAACGGTTCGGCCGGCGCGCTTACAACCCCCGCGCCCACCTGCCCTATTCCGGGATCCTTGTGCGCCACGCCGGTGTCTATAAAGGGGAAAATGCCTTTTTCCACCACTTTTATCGAGTCAATGCCCGTGGGCGTGCCGCGGAAATTGAGGTAGGGAATCTGATAGGCGTTGTTTTCGCCCGCGGTTATTTCATACATCTGCAGGGTGTAGTTAAGCGCGTCGGCGGCGGTGCCGCCCACAAACTGCACGATCGCGGGCGCGGCCGCGATGGCGAACCCTCCGAGCGAGCCGGTTTCGGTAATCGCGCTGTCGCCTATGTCGGGGTTGGCGTCCGCTTTGGAAAAACCGGCAAAATAAAGCGCGTCCGGCACCAGCGCGGGGCCGGTGAACCAGCGGCCGCCCGTGCCCGCCAGCTGGATTCCGAATTCAGTGCCGTTGCGCGCCATTGCCACGGCAAGGCTGCTTTTGGGCACGTTGCGCGCCGCGTCGAGCACCGCTTTGCACGCGGCCATCGAGAGATTCAGAAAGAAATGGTCGTTGCCGTTGATGAAATTCAGGACAGCCGCCGTGGTTTTCGCGCTTCTGCCGGTTTCCACCACCGCCGGCGCGAGCGCGCGGTACAGCAGCGACGTGCCGGCCCGGTTTCGGTTATGCACTTCATCGCCCATGTGCAGCGCCTGCGCGATCAGCGTTTTAAGGTCAATCCCGCCGGTATGCGCGACCGCTTTTTTCAGCGCGGGATAAAGCGTTTTCTCCATCCACCTCAGCCGGGTGATCACTTCCGGGCTGAACGCGCCGTACCGCAGCACCTTGCCCAGCCCCTCGTTCATGGTGCTGTAGGCTTTATTGCCGCCGGTTTCGTTTTTTACAACAAACACCGGCATCGAATACGACACTATGCCCGCCATCGGGCCCACCGCAGCATGTTCATGGCATGGCGAGAAACCGATCTTGCCGGAAGCGGCCAGTTTTTCCGCCGCCTTCGGGGTTTTTGCGAGCCGTTCATAGATAAGCGCGCCGATAACCGCGCCCCGCATGGGCCCGCACATTTTTTCCCACGTTACCGGCGGCCCGGCGTGCAGAAGCAGGTTTTTTTTCATGCCCGGCACCACGTTGCCCGCCACATCCAGCCCCGCAAGCACGGGCTTGCCTTTAAGCATGATTGCAAGCGCATGGGCGTTCGCTTCGGCTATTTCGGCCGCGTGCGCGCGCAGTGTTTCCAGCGTGCCCGCAGCGACCTCGACGGGCGGCTTCCACTCCACCTGAGCGGAGGGGCAGGCCGCAGCGTCCAGCGCGTCGGTAAAAGATTTCAGCCCTATATTGACTACGGCAAGTTCCTTTTTCAAAAGTTTATCAAGCGCCATAAAATTCTCCTTTACTTCGCGATAAACGCGGCCAGCCGGCAGGCCGCCGCGTTCGACGGCATTACCAGCGCGCCGGCGTCTTCAAGCCCGGCCGCCACTTTTTTCCGGCACTGGGGATCTTTATCCGTGCCGGTAACGGAACAGACTATGGAAAGCGAGGCGTCCGCTTTTTTCGCCGCGCGGATAACCGGGCCCAGTTCGTCCAGCGGAGCCATGTTCGAGCCGTAGCCGATAACCACATCCAGCAGGATCACGCTTGTCGTGGGGTCGGCGGCTTCCTGCGCTATGCGCCTGTTGCGAAGCGAGAAATCAATCATCGGGTGCGGACGCCCCACGGTAAATTCATCGTCGCCCATGTCCACCACCGTATGTTCCCGGCTCGTGAGCGCGCTTTCAAGCCGGTTGGTTTTGCTGAGCGGAACGTTGGAATAAACCGTTCCGAGCGCTGGTTCCATAATTACCTGCGCCTCGCTGCAGAAGGTGCCTCCGCTGAACAGGCCGCGCACGTATTTCCGGCCGGGCCGCTTGTTTGCGCGCTCTGCCGCGGCGAGTTTCTGCAAGGATGCGGAATCAGCCGCCGCGGCCGGCTTTTCGCCGCGCGACAGCGCGACTGCCGCATAAGCCGCGTCTTCCAGCGTGCGGCAGACGGTAATGCCGCATTCTTTCAGGCTGTCCGGATTGCCGCCAAGAAATACTCCAACCACCGGTTTTCCCGCGGTTCTGGCGAGCTCGGAAATTTTAGCCATAACTTCGCGGTGCGGCGGTTTGGAAACCAAAAGGATGATTTTTGTGCCGGGATCCTTTATCAAGGCCTCCAGCCCCTGAAGAAACGCTATTCCGCCGACCTCCTGTTTCACGTCGCGCCCGCCGGTCCCGATCGCCTGGCTGATCCCCGCGCCCGCGTTGGAAATAAGGGCGGTGACTTCCTGCAGGCCCGTTCCGGCGGCGGCCACCGCGCCGATATCGCCGCGGTTTACGGCGTTGGCGAACGCCAGCGGCACGCCGTTGATGATGGCGGTTCCGCAATCCGGGCCCATTACGATAAGATCGCGCGCCTGAGCGTATTTCTTCAGCTCGACTTCGCTCGCCACCGGCACGTTGTCCGAAAACAGCATCACGTTAAGTCCGCGTTCCAGCGCGTCCCTTGCCACGGCGGCGGCGTATTTGCCCGCCACTGAAATCAGGCACAGGTTCGCCTGCGGAATGATTTTGAGCGCGCCTTCCGTAGACCGGGGTTTGAATTCCGTGTTCGCAGTTTCGGTTTTGCCCGATTGGGCCATGAATTCCTGAGCCTTTGCGATAGCGTCGTCGGCCTGTTCGCCTGTTCCCGCGCTTACGGCGATCAGCAGGTCGGAGTCGAGCGCGTTTTTAAACAGGTCCAGCAGCATGCCGGAATTAGCCAGAATAGCGCGGTTTTCAGCGGTGCCCATTACTATCGAGCAGTCTTTGATGCCGTCAAGCGCGGTTACCTTCCGGGCCACCAGCATCAGCGAAACGGAGTCGAAATATTCGCCTTTTTTAATCAGTCCTTTGGTTATCATTTAAACCTCCCTTCAAAATAGCAAACCAGCCCCGCCAGAGTGTCCGCGCCGGAAGTATTGCCGAAATTCACGGCGGCTTGAACCAGCGGCGCGAGCGCCGCAGCGTCTTCTTCCGCCGCGGTTTCCAGCATTGTTTTAAAGCGCGCGAAATAACGGCCCTGCGCGGCGCACCGCAAAAACGTGTTGGAAAGCGGGTTGCCGCCCAGCGCGGATTTGAGAATTTCGCTGCGGCGGACCGTGTTTGGCGTGCCGCCGGCCGCCGCCGCGCCCAGCCCGCACAGCACGCCGGTGATAAAATCGTCGCCCGCTGGGGTAAGCCCGGCTCCCAGCCCCTTAAATCCCGCAAGATTGCCCGCCGCCAGGTTTTCCTTTGCGCGGGCCAGAAACGCCGCGTCAAACGCGGCGGTGAAATTGTGTTCCCGCCCGGGGTCCAGCAATACGGCGAGGCTTTTTCCCGGCGCGCATTCCAGCAAGGTTTTTTTGATAAGCGGAAGCGACTGCGTTATGCGCCTGAACCCGCCGCCCGGCAGAATGAGCGCGGAATTATAGCGGGAATCCGCTTCGCGGCGAAAAATGCCGGACGGAAACGCGAAACTGTCCGGTGTTACCGCCAGTCCGGCCGCTGTTTTAAGCGGTTCAATATCGTCAAACACCATATTGACCGGCCCCGCGCCCGCGCCGTCCGGTTCCGGCAAAACGGCGGAAACAATGCTGCCATTCCGCTCAAAATTAACGGCGGTATCGAAAGCGGAATGCAGTTTGTACATGCCGGGTGCGATCGCGTCGCCGTGGCGGAGCAGTTTCATTTCTGTATGGTACAATTTATCGCCGCGGCGATAAAGTCCCCGGGCCGGAGGCCGCGCCACCGGCCCGCAATACAGCAAACCGCCCGGCCTTGCGGGCCGGGCGGTTCGGAACCAATATCTTTTTATTCAGAACGACATGCCTACGCTGAACCGGTTCACACCGCCCAGATCTCCCATCGGCGAATAGGCGTAGTCGAGCGAATAACTGCGATAGTCGAGCCCCAGTCCGAGCGCGAAGCCTTTTGTGCCGTCGAGTTCATGGCTTTCGGTGCTGTAGCCCGCGCGCAGCGCGGCTTTGAGCGCCGCACCGATCTCTCTGGCGCATTCCGCGCCGAACGCGCCGTAAACGCCGCCGTCGCGCGGGGCGACCGCGTCGGCCGACACCAGCACCGTATCGGCTATCATGCAAGCCGCTCCGCCCCGGATAGTGAACGGAAGCGGGTCGCTTTCATTCACATATTTCATGCCGGATCCCATGTTCTGAAGATTCAGGCCAAGCGTAAGGCCGGAAATACTGTAGCGCACTCCCGCGTCCGCCGCGAAAGCCGTAGCCTTGCTGCGGATTTGCGAGGAGATGTATTTCAGGCTTGCGCCCGCGTCCAGCCCCAGCAGTTTATGCCCGAACCCGAGCGAAACCGCCAGATCGCCGGGATGAATGACTCCCTCGGTATTGCCGTTTGCGTCAAACGCGTCCACATCGCCGTATGAAAGATACTGCACGCCAGCCGCCAGTGCGCCGCCCCAGACTGGCAGCGCATAAGAGGCCCATTCGTAGCGGATGTCTTCAAACATCTGCGCGTGGGTGAAAGCGGCGTGCTGGCTGGTCAGGCCCGCCAGGCCCGCGGGGTTCCAGTAGATTGCGCCGGAATCGCCGGCCACGGCGGTAAACGCTCCGCCCATGCCTGCGGCGCGCGCGCCGGGCCCGAGTTTGAGAAACTGCGCGGCGGAAGTGCCCGCGTCGTCGCCCGAAAAAGCCGCTTCGGCCCGCCCCGCGCAGCAGATCAGCAGGACGCCCGCTATAATCAAGGAGAATTGGTTGTTTGTTTTCATGACGCTCTCCTATTTCTCAACGGCTATCTTGAGCCGGCAGGCAGACTGGGCCTGGTTTTTAAGCAGCGCGATGTAGACCCCGCTGGCGACCGTTTTGCCGCCGCTGTTCTTTCCGTCCCAGACAGCGGTGCCGGAAGCCGAAGCTTCGAAACTGCGTATCAGCTGGCCGACGACGTTGAATATCTGCACTCTGCTGTTCGCGCCAAGATTGATGAAATTCATGCCCGCCTGCGTCATCGGATTGAACGGAACGGGATAGGCTTTGGGGTTCGCCGCCGGAGCGGAGCCGGAGCCGGTATATGCCGCGAGCGCAAAGTCCGAGAAATGCGATGTTGTCGCCACCACTTTCTTAAGCAGCGGATAAGCGGTGGAAGCAAGCACCTCATAGCCCGCCGCCACGGAAGTGCTGAGCGTTACGATCACCAGCTGGCCGGTGTCGAGCCCCGACACGTCGCTGTTTTCATAATTGAAAGTCAAAGTGACCGGCACGGCGGGCTGGGTGGAAATGCTGGTCTGCACCGAGATGCCCAGCGCGGTGGGCGTGAGAGCGGCAAACGCGCGGGTGCTGATATCGAGCAGGCTTGTCATTACGCTTACTCCGCTTCCGAACGCCGCGGGCGGAATATTAACCGCAAGCGTGGCGCCCGATGTGCCTGTTGAAACCAGCAGCGTGGCTGTTGTGGTGGAGATGTTGGACGCGTTCACTTCGGATTTGAAAAGCCCCGCGTCCGTGCCCGCGTACAGCGAACCGGACGCCAGTGTCTTCACTCCGTTAAACCCGCTGCCGAACAGCGTCCAGTCGGCGCCTTCGTTAATGCTCGTGTAGATTTTATCGTCCAGGCCGATATGCATGAGCCGCGCGCCGTCGGCGCCGCGCGCCAGCAGGAATTTCTTTATGCCGCCGTTGGCGTCGTAATAAAGCCGCGACCAGCTGGCGCCGGAATCCGTGCTCCGCATTACATTCCACTCGTTGGCGGCATAGAGCGTGCCGTCATAATCCGGGTCGAGCTGGAGTGTGTTTATGGAACCGCCCGGCAGGCCGGTGGTGTCGTCCAGCGGTTGTTCGATGCGGGTCCAGCTGGCGCCGCCGTTGATGGTTTTGTAAAGGTAAGCGGTGTTTTCGTCATGAATGTAATCCGGGTAGCTTGCCGCATACATCAAACCCGGCGTTGTGGTGGACAGTGCGATATGGGTTACGGTGGAAGTCGAGCCGTTTATGTAGATCTGGGCCCAGTCGCCGCCTTTGTCAATGCTTTTGTAAAGCCCGGCGGCGATATTTTCCTGCCCGCCCAGCCCTGTTCCCAGATATAAGGTCTGGCGGGAGAGATCTTTCGGGTCGAAAACCAGCGACATGATATTGCCCACATCCCCGGTATCGAAAGTGTACACGGCGTTCCAGCTCAGGCCGGCGTCGGCGCTTGCGTACACGACGCCATTTATGCCGGCGTAAAGAGTGCCGTCGGTATCTACGGTCATTGCTTCATACCAGTCCGGCGCGCCCGCGCGAAACCCGTCGAAATAACGCTGCGTCCATACAGTGCCGGAATCAGTGCTGGCGTAAAAATCAGCGCCGCTGGTCGCGTAAATTCTGCTGCTGTTGACGGGATCATGGAGCAGGCCGGAGAAACTCACGTTATACAGTCCGCCATTGCTGGTTTCGAAACTGCCGGAGCCGGTTTTTTTGTACAGCGCGGCTCCGCTATAGCCGTCGGCGATATAGAGCGTATTGCCGCCGGCGGAATACAGAAGCGAGCCGTCGCCGTCCGCCGCGAAGCTGTTGTTTGAAAGGGTTGAGTCAATAACGAACCCGGTTCCCCAGTTCAAGCCGCCGTTTACGCTTTCGTAGCAGGTGCCGCCGTTGCAAGCGACAACATCGCCGGTGCTTTTGACCACTATTCTGAAAAGCGATTTGTCATTATCCGAATCGTACAGGCCGGGGCCGAACGTGCCTGACACGTCAATCCCGGCCCAGGTGGCGCCGGAATCTGTGCTTCTGAGCACGGTCTGATATCCTCCCGCGTAGAGATCGGCGGGGTTTCCGGGATTCGCCGCCAGCGAAAACACGGACAGCGTAACCGTGCTGTTCCATGTCGTTCCCGTATCGGTGCTGCAATAAACCGCGCCGCTGTTGCCGTAGCCGGTTTTTGCCACGGTAAAGCAGACGGTGCCCGTTGAGGGCGCGATTAACTGCGTTATGACGCTGCCGTCATCCGCCAGCGAGTGGATGGAAACCCAGTCGCCATTGCCGCCCCCGGCGCTTTTGTAAACAGCGCGGGTTTCATTGTCGGCGCCATATATCAAACGCGCGTCGGCCGGATCTGCCGGCATTCCTATGGCAACTGCGGCATAAGGAATGTTCATGGAGGAAACGAATACCCACGTCGCGCCGGAATCGTCGCTGCGGTAGGTGGCTCCGGCATAGGAACTGTTTGCGTAGGCGCGGCCTGCCTGACCGGGCGCGAACGACACGGCTGCCGGTTTTATCCCGTTAAGCACCGCCGACCAGGTGTTCCCGGCGTCAATGGAGCGATAAACGCTTTGCGCTCCGGCCGCCAGCAGAATGTCATTGTCATTGGGATCCATGGCAAGCATATGGATTTTCCCGCCGGCAAGATTCATCGTTTGCCAGTTGGCTTCAAGGCCGTGTGAAATTCCTCCGGCGGCCAGCAGCCCCAATACCGCAAAAAAATATTTTCGCATGTATTCTCCTTAATTGTTCCCCGCGCGACATGTTATGCAGTGAGCTGTGATGACAGACCGATGATGAAAGATGTTTAAAAGCATCGCGACACCTAATTCTAGCACAAAGCCAGGCCGGAGTTGTCGAACTCCGGCCTGGCTTTGCTGTTCTGGTTTTTGAAATCAGATCCGTCTGTAGTCGGATCGCTTTTCCTTGTAAAAAGGAAACCGCTGCCGTGTAGTGGTCACTTTGTCTTTTTCCACGGGAGTTTCGCAGATGTGGATGCCGTCCTGCGTGCCGCAGTCAAGCAGCACCCGGCCCAGCGGGTCCACAACGCTTGAATTGCCGCTGAACTCAATAGTTTTTTCTCCGAACGGCTCGGTGCCGGTGCGGTCCACCCCGATGCAGTAACACTGGTTTTCAGTGGCGCGGGCACGCACGAGCGTGGTGTAATGGTCGGCGCGGCGCGCGGGCCAGACAGCTATATTCACGAAAATGTCCACTTTTTCAGACACTTCCCAGAACAGATACGGGAACCGCAGGTCGAAACAGATTGTGGGGCATACGGTCATGCCTTCAAGATCAAACGAGGTCATCTCGCTGCCGGGCGTGTAATGCTCGCTTTCGCCGCCGAACGCGTACTGGTGTATCTTGCTGTATTCGTTAATCTTTTCGCCTTTGCGGTTAAAGGTGACAAGGCGGTTGTTGCGGTCAATAACGCCGCCGAATGAAACCCAGGTGTTGTATTTGCGGGCGAAATCGCTGAAAAAAGCGAGGTCGGATTCGTCCAGCTCCGCCGCCGCGGTATTCATTGTGAAGCCGGTAAGCGTCATCTCCGGAAAGATTATCCAGTCTATCTCGGCTGTTCTGCCGCAGTTTTCCATCAATTCGGAAATTCTGGTTTTGTTGGTCCGCTTGTCTTCCCAGGCCATATCGAACTGGCAAAGCGCGATTTTCATGGTGAGCTCCTTGTGCTGTGCCTATATTTAACCAAAATACGCCGCACTTTAACAAACCGGCCTGATTCAAACAGCAAAGGCGGGAGCTCAGGGCTCCCGCCTTTATTCCAAGCGATGAAGTTACCGGTAAAGCTTAAGATATTCCATGAACCGGCCCCAGCTGGAAGCCTGCGCGAAACTGAGCGATTCGTAACGGTTGGACGCGTCCACCAGCGTTCCCGGCATGCCGGGAACAGTGATGGCTATGCCGTGCGTGTTTTTATAGTCCTTGCCGGTCCGGTCTTTGCTTGAATACACATTGTCTATCACAAGCGCGGAGCGTATGTAAGAAAGCAGTTCCGCCGTTTTTGCCCTGACCGGCGCGTACCGTTCGTCCCGCGGCAACGCGTCGGCGAACAGGTCCGCGAAATTATACAGGTCGGCGTAGGGCGAGATGAGTTTTTGGGGATCCGTCGCGTCATCGCCCACCTCAAAGCGCACTACCCCGTTCAGCGCGGCTTTCAGCGCGCCCGCATTGTCCGCCTGACGAACCAGTTCTGTCCACCCGTCCAGCAATTTCGCCAGCCCTTCCAGCCTGGCCGCGCGAATGGCGGACAGCTGCACGCCGTATTTCGTCTGCACCAGCTGGTCGGCAATATCGGGGCGGGTATAAAGGCTGTGGAACGTTTTGGTGAACACTTTGCCAGCCGCTTCGGCGTTCATGCCGGGTTTGGCGCTGAGCGCGGCGATGATCGCTTCAAAATCGAAACTCGCCAGCTGGATCACTTCTTCAGAACCCACTATCACGTCCGGCGAGCTCTTGAATTCATACGCCACTTCCATCATCTGCATGAAGCAGGCCATGCTGGCGTAAACATCAAGATGCCCGATGGTTTCAAAAAGCGGCTTCAGCTCGGTCGTTTTAATATAACTCTGGTTCTCGAAATCATGCGAGATGGAGCGTCCGCCGGACCCGTTTTCCCGCCACGACGCCGGCGGGTCAATCCAGCCCCAGCCGTGATCCCACAAAACCAGAATATATTTTTCGGCGGGATAGTTTGCTTTTGTCCATTTGACAAAAGCCGCCACGTTTTTCCAGTTGCCCATGTCGGACCTGCCCAAATCCATCAGCACGGGCGACGTGATTTTTTCAGGGTCATTGTCACGGGCGACATAGTAACGGCGAACTCCGATCCAGTCGCCGTCGGCATCGGTATCGTTGTCCTGACCGCGCATGCGGCCCATTTCAACCACCACGTTGACGCGGTCGGACGAGCCCGCAGCTTCCAGTTTGTTCATGTCGGCCAGAGCGAACGGTTCGACGTTGCTCTTTCCATTCATATAAACCATCACGGTCCAGTCTTTCGTTTTCCGCGCCGAAACGGCGGCGGACTGTTTTTCCTCTTTCACAACAGGAATGGCGGCCCCGGAATCAGCGAACCGGTCCGCAACCTGTCTGGCGCTTATGTAACCGAAATCTCCCAGCGAAAAACCCGGACTGCAGTATGCCGCAACCAATACAGCCAATGCCGCAATTCTCATCACTCGCTCCTGACATCGAAAGCAGATTATATGTTATATCCGTCACGCACTTTGCGCACATGCGGCAAAAGCCCCAATTTCCCGCGGGACTTAAGACCTATTCTCACGCGGCAATCCGCAACATCCCATATTGCAGCCCGCCGCGGAAAACAGCCGCTTTCCATTCTTGCAAAAAGCGCCCGCCGAACGCAAGTCATTTCCCATGCCTGTGCCGGCTTGCGGTGCAGATGCCGGGAAAAATTGAACCGGTTCCGGCGGCAGGCCAGACGAAGACAGGCAGCGTCCCGCGCTCCGGCAATAAGCACATTGCGCCGGCATTGGCAAAGTTGTAGACTAGCCGTTGCGGATCAGGCGGGGCATTTAAAGCATCGGGACAATAACAGATGGCGCATAAAAAAATTTATGTGGCGGCATGCGGTTTTCTCCGTTCCGAATTGGCGGCGGCGGTGAAAACAGCCGGGCTTGAAGGCGTTATACCGGTCAGCGGCTGCGCGGATTGCCGGGACTGCGGCATGCGGTGGGCGGCTATCGAGAAACAGCTGCCCGCGCGCGGGCCCGCGAAAGTTCATCTGTACGGCTGCAAATGCCTTGACGGCCTGGGCGAACCGCCGCAGCGGCTGGCCAACGCTGTCGTCCGGCGTTTTGAAAACTGCGCCGAACTCGTGGCCGGCAGAGAAATGGTGGCGCATGCGCTGGCCCGGAAGAAATGTCCGCTCACGCCCGGCTGGCTGTCCGCCATGCGGGAAAACGGGCACGATTCCGTTTCCTCCAAAGCATCGTACAGGGAAAAATATTCAGGGCTGGCGCTGTTTGATACCGGCGTGCTGCCGGATGCGGAACGGCTGCTGAAAGAATTTTCGGAATTTACCGGCCTGCCAGCGGAAACGGTGTTTGTCGGCCTGGATGTTTTGCGTCAGACTCTGGTTTCGGCCGTGCGGGAAGACGAACTGCAAACGGATCTGAAGGAAGCGCGCCAGTCACTCGCCGAACGCCGGGTTCTGCTCTCCCATTATAGCGTGACTCTTGAATTCATCGCGGGACTTACGGGCCAGAAGTCCGAACGCGAGATAATCAATCAGCTGTTCATGCTGTTTTCCCGCCTTTTCGAACCGGCGCGCATTTCCTTTATTGATTTGAAAAATCCGGACCAAATCAGACACCTGCCGCAAGCCGCCTGCGATTGCGGCGAAATTGCCGGCAGAATGACCGGCGACGCCGATTTCTATCAGATCGGCGAAACCGGGTTCGGTCTTAAAATTTCCGGCAACAGCGGCCCGCTGGCGGCGGTGGAAGTGGACGGCGTAAAATATCCCGAACGGATCAATTACTATCTGAACATTTCGTTTCTGGTCGCGCAGATCTGCGGGCTGGGGATTGAAAACACCCGCCGCTATGAAGTAATACGGGCCGCGCAGGACCGGCTGGAAATCCAATACCGGCATTTTATTTCATTGCTTAACAATATTGATTCGGCGGTGGTGGTTTTCGATATTGCGACAGGTAAACTGGTGTTCGCCAACCGTTTTGCCGAAGGCGTATTCGGGCCGGCGGGAGACCGCGACTACCGGGCTTTTCTGGGCAGCCATGACATTATTCTGCCGTCTTCTTCAGCGGCGGACGCGCCGTTCAACTTTTTCAGCACGTCCGGCAACCGCTGGCATATTGCGGTAAGCCGCTGGATTTCCTGGTGGGACGGCCGCGATGTGATACTGCTCACCGCAACCGATATTACGGAACTTAAGGAAACCACCGAACGGGCCGACAAGGCCAAGCGGGCGGCCGACGAGGCCAACCGCGCCAAAAGCGATTTCCTTTCGGGCATGAGCCACGAGATCCGCAATCCGCTCAATATAGTCTGCAATATGGCGGTGCTGCTTGGCGAAACGGAGCTGGCGCCCGAACAGAAAACCTTTATCCAGGTGCTGAAAAACGCGAGCGACAATCTGCTGCTGATCGCAAATGACATCCTTGACCTGTCGAAAATCGAAGCGGGCAGAATGACGCTGGACGAAACAGTATTTGACGTGCGCGAACTGGTTGAAAGCGTATGCGGGATGATGAGCGTCAAAGCCGGGCGCAAGCATATCGAACTGCGGCTGACTATCGGGCCCGACGTGCCGGATACGATTGTGGCCGACGCCACGCGCCTGCGCCAGATCCTGTTTAATCTTCTTGATAACGCGATAAAATTTACCGAGCAGGGGCATGTGGCTCTTGCGGTAACCAGAAGCGCGGCGGCGGGCAAGCCGGATCTGCTGAATTTCACCGTTACGGACACAGGCACCGGAATCCCTCTGGAGAAACAGTCGCTGCTGTTCGGCAAGTTTTCCCAGCTGCATGGCAATTGCGGCAAACTGTACGGCGGAACAGGGCTCGGGCTCAATCTTTCACAACAGTTTGCCCGGCTGATGCGCGGCAGCATTTACGCGCATAGCCGTGAAAATGAAGGCAGCCGGTTCTGGCTGGAAATTCCGCTTTTCGCCGCGCCGGCGTCACCTGCCGCAGAAACGCCGGCCCCGGAAAACGAACATTCGGGCAGGAAACTGAAGATTCTTATTGTCGAGGATTCCCGGGATAATATCATGATCATCCGCGCGTTTCTCAAAAAACAGTCTCACACGCTGACGGAATGTTATAACGGCAAAGAGGCGGTGGAGGCGTTCCGGCGGGAACGGTTCGATCTGATCCTGATGGATATCCAGATGCCGGTCATGGACGGTTATACCGCCACCCGGCTGATCCGCGAGCATGAACAGGAAGGAAATCTGCCGCGCACGCCCATCGTGGTTCTGTCGGCCTATTCCACAAGCGAGGAACAGCAGCGCGCGCTGGAACTGGGCTGCGACAGATATCTGACGAAACCGCTCACGCGGACGGGTGTGCTGGAAACAATCGCGCATTACGCAAGGCGCAATTCCGTATGACCGGACAGAAACGGGTACTGATCATTGATGATGAACCGGACATTCTGGTGATCATGGCTTTCCGGCTCAAAAAAGCGGGGTATGACGTGGTATCGGCGCGGAGCGCACGCGACGGCCTGCGCCTGCTCGGGCAGCTTGGCCCGGACCTTATTTTAACCGACATGAATCTGCCGGATATGAGCGTGGAAGGGCTTTGTTCCGCCGTGCGGACGGACGACCGGTTCCGGAATCTGCCGATTATCGTGCTTTCCGCCGGCAGCGAGGAATTCAAGAAACGGGTGCTCGCGGCCGGTGCGCAGGAGTTTTTAACCAAGCCGTGCGAACAGGAACACCTTGTCGCCGTTCTTGATGCCCTGCTCGGAGAGCGGTGAGGCGAACCGGTTTATGAACATTCTGGCCCATCTGACACTGCGCTGCCCCGATTATCTGTGTTTTGTGTCCGGTCTGAGCCTTATAGTGCTTTCAATAACGCTGCTCAGCTTCTCCGGCGCCTGCAAGGACAAGCCGCTGGTCAAATGGACCGCCATGTTTCTTGTCGCCTGCGGAATTTATGAATGGGCTGGCCTGTATGACACGAGTTTTCTTGACGCGCGAAGCAATTTCTACAAAATCGGGTTTCTGAAAAACGGCGATCTGATCATGGCGTCACGCATCCTGACGCTCTGGCTTGCGTTCTGGTTTCTGCTTGAAGGCATCAGGCGGAACCCGCGCGGCAAAACCAGACTGTCCGGCTGGCTTTATCTGCCGCTCGCCGCCGCTGTCGCCGCCGCCGTAAACCGGCTCGGCCTGCCCGCGGCCAACGATATCGTGCTCAGTTTTATCGGGATACCGCTGGCG